>JABGQJ010000309.1 GCA_018648945.1 Victivallales bacterium | reverse complement strand
GCTTCGCTTCGGGGAACCGGCCACGACGGCCCGAGCCCCTACATGGGGACCAACTTGCCGGGATTCAGCACCAGGTTGGGATCAAGCGCGCGCTTCACCGCCCGCATCATCTCCAGTTGGGCCTCCTCCAACACCAGGGGCAGGTACTCGAGACGTTTGCTCCCGATCCCGTGTTCGCCCGAGATGGTGCCACCGAGGGACGCAACCAACCCATAGATGTCCGTGAGCACCGCCGGCAGTCGCTCCTGCCACTCCGCCACGGTCCAAGCGGGATTCATCACCGGCGTGGCGTGCAGATTCCCGTCCCCGGCATGGCCGTAGCACGGGATCTGGATGTCGTGCTTCGCGCCGATCTCGGCCAAGCCGCTGACCACCTTGGGGATCTCTGCGATCGGCACCACCACGTCTTCCAGGCTCTGATGAGGGCTGGCCACTTTGAAGGCCTCGGCGATGTTCCGCCGCACCTTCCAGATCCGCTCGGAGGTGGTCGCATTGTCCGCCACATAGACCTCGGTGGCCCCGGCTGCCAGGCATTGCTCGCCGATGGCGTCGTAGTCTCGGACCACTTGTTCTTCGTCGGCCCCATCGACCGTGATCAGCAGCATGGCCCCGGCTTGCTCGTAGGGGATGGACTCGTTCAGGTACTGGCAGGCTGCCTGGACACTGGTTCGGTCCATAAACTCGATCGCCGTGGGGATGATGCCGCTGCCGGTCATGATTCGGGGAACGGCGCCGATTGCTCCCTCGGCCGTCGGGAAGAGGCAGAGCAGATCCACGCTCGACTTGGGCAATGGCAGAAGCTTCAACGTGACCTTGGTGAAGATGCCCAGGGTCCCCTCGCTGCCCACCATGAGCTGGAGGAGGTTGTAGCCCGTTACATCCTTCACGAGCTTGCCGCCCAGTTGCACGATCTCTCCCGTCGGCGTCACCACTTCCAGGCCCGTGACATAGCGACCGGTCACGCCGTACTTCACCGCCTTGCCGCCGCCCGCGTTCTCCGCGACATTGCCGCCGAGGTAGCAGGTTTCCAGACTCATCGGGTAGCCGGCATAGAAGAGACCATACGGTTTGAGCGCCTCGTTGATCTCGTTGGTCACCACGCCCGGCTCGGCCACGATCATCAGGTTGTCCGGATCGATCTCCAGAATCTGGTTCAGGCGATCCGTCAGCACGACAATGCCGCCGTGGACAGGCACGGCACCGCCGCTCAGTCCACTGCCTGCGCCACGGGGCGTGACCGGGGTGTGTTCCTCGTTGGCCAGTTTCATGATCGCCGCAATCTCTGCCGCGTTGCCCGGTCGCACGGCCGCCTCGGGAAGGTGGGCGCAATGCGCATCGGCCACTTCGTCGTGGCTGTAGGGCTCCAGCCTCTCGGGATCGCCGTAGACAACGTTTCGGGGACCGACGATGGCTTCGAGCCGACGGGCGATCTCGGGGGTCACGGGGCGGTAGTCTGGGGTCTTGTGCACCTTCTAACCCTCTGTCCGGGGAGTCTTTCCCAGGGCGCGGAGCTTCCGCGTCAGCACGGGCAGGATCTCGTGCATGTCCCCGACAACGCCCAACTCGGCAACCCGGAAGATCTGTGCGTCCGGGTCGCTGTTAACGGCCACGATGTGCTCACTGGTCTGCATGCCCGCCAGGTGCTGGATTGCGCCGGACACCCCGGCCCCAATGTAGAGCCGCGGCGCCACCGTCTTGCCCGAAAGCCCGATCTGGTGCGGGTAGGAAAGCCACCCCCGATCCACCACGTCCCGCGTGCCCCCAAGGGCAGCGCCAAGGGCGTCGGCCAACGTGGCCATCATGGACAGATTCTCGGCTTTGCGCAGACCGCGTCCGGCCACCACTACTCGCTCTGCATCCTGCAGAGCCACCTCATCCTGGGCTGGCGCGAAGTCGATGCGCCGCATCCGGCTTCCCAGGTTCTCCGCCTTCGGCTGCAGTCGCTCGACCTGGCCAGAACGGCCTGGCATCTCCGGGGCCCGGGGTGCCGAATGGGGGCGTACCGTGGCCATCTGCGGTCGATGCCGGGGAGTCTTGATCGTGGCCAGGATGTTGCCGCCGATGGCGGGACGGGTCTGGAGGAGGTGTCCGCTCTCGGGTTCGATCGCCAGTTCCGTGCAATCTGCCGTCAGGCCACTGCCAACCTTGGCTGCCAGGTAGGGCATGAGCGTCCGCCCTGTCGTCGTGGCTGCCGCGAGGAACACTCCGGGGTCGCGTTCGCGGACAAGCGCTGCGAGACAGGCCGCCTGGGGTTCCACTAGAAAATGGGCCAGGGCCGGGGCTTCGACCGCCAGCACGAGGTCCGCGCCGGCATGGATCAGTCGGTTCAGTTCCGCCTCGGGCAGGGCCTCGCCAAGAACGACAGCCACAAGGGTGCTCTCGCCTGCATCCGCCAGTGCCCGTCCCCGCGTGAGCAGTTCGAAGCCAACTGGCAGAAGGACAGCCTGGTCCTGTTCCGCCAGTATCCAGATATCGCCCGTGCTCGTACCCATATGTCCTCGCAATACCGAATGGTGTGCTGCCACGCCGCCAATGCGTCGCCCATGACTGCCCGGACCATACCTGTCTGGCCGGGAAGATCAACGCTCTCTCTTTCCTTCCCAAGGCCCTCCGGTATTCCTGGGTGCCCGCTTAGTTCGCGGCGCCCGACCCGGCTCCCATCTCGTAGAATTGGCAGATGCGGTGCCAGCCATCCGCAGCGGTTTCGCAGATCGAGAACAGAGACAGATCCTCGACCCCGATCATCCCGCGGTCGGCCAGTTCCTGCCAGTTCACCACCCGCTTCCAGTAGGACTCCCCGAACAGCACGACCGGGATCGGCTCGATCTTGCCGGTCTGGATCAGGGTCAGCGTCTCGAAGAGTTCGTCCAGTGTGCCAAAGCCGCCGGGGAAGGCGCACAGCGCCTTTGCCCGCATCAGGAAGTGCATCTTGCGGATGCTGAAGTAGTGGAACTGGAAGGACAGATCCTCGCAGCAGTAGGGGTTCGCATGCTGCTCGCGGGGCAGGGTGATGTTCAGGGCGATGGACTTGGCACCCGCGTCGTCCGCCCCGCGATTGCCCGCCTCCATGATGCCCCCGCCCCCGCCAGTGGTCACGACCCACTCGCGTTTGTCTCCGGCGCCGTGGCCCTGTCCGTACTCGCTGGCCACTCGCGCCAGATCCCTGGCCACCGTGTAGTACCGGCTTTGCTCGACCATGGCCTTGGCGACTTGGACTTGCCGTCCTGCCGCCCCGCTTCCGGGCTCGGCGCCCAGGGCGGACTCCGCCACCGCCAACTCCTCGATTGCCTGCTCGGGCGAAAGCATGCGGGCACTGCCAAACAGCACGATCGTGCTCTCGATCCCCTGCTCCTGCATGGCCACTTCAGGCTTGAGGAACTCAAGCTGCAAGCGGGCCGTCCGACAGGCGTCGGATTTCAGAAAGTCGATATCCTCATACGCTTTGAGGGGCTGGACCACCCGAGGGTGGTCCCCGCCACGCGTCCGCGACTCAGTCAAAGAGCTCTTCATCCTTGGCCTTCTTCCCACCGCCGGAATTGTTCATCCCGCCTTCCATCATCATCCCTTCCTCGCCACCAGGCGCGCCAGCACCGCCGCCACCTTCTCCGAACATGTCCATGTTGTTCGCCTCCTTCTCCGCCTTTTCCTTGCGCACTTTCTCCCGGTACGCATCGGCTTCTGCCTTGGGCATCCACGCGTTCTTCAGTTCCGCCACTCTCACATAGCCGTTCGCCTGGAAGACTTCCCGTTCGATTTTCTTCCTCAAGCCATCTTCCACCTGATCGCGCACCAACTTGTACTGGGCTTCCACCGCGTCCTTGCGGGACCACCAGCTATTCGCGTCGGTGCTTTTCATCAGGGAGGGCTTGCGCGGGCAATAGCCAGCGTTCATGAAGGAGAGCGGCAAGCGGCGCTCCATCTGCTTCTGCTTGAAGCCATCGATCTTCCGGTCATACTCGCTGTTCTTGCGTCGGGTGTACTTATCGATCATCTTCTCTGAGAACTCATCGTAGAAACGGGCCTTCACCTCATCGCTCAGGTCGGCCGGAATCAGCCACCGGCTACCCACGCGGATGCGTTGCACGGTCACTTGGCGGAGATACCCCTTCCTGACGACGGTGGCGGTCCCCGGCCGGTTCAGTCTGAATTCCTCGACAAGCTCGCCAGGCTGGTAGACGCGGTACAGCTCTTTGGCCTCCTTCAGGAACTCCTTCCGCTTTTCTTGCGGGAACTTGGCCTGGGCCTCCTTGTCCACGTCCGCCTGGATCTTCCCCACGATCTGGTCCTTCCGCTTGGTCGGGTCCTTTACCGGCCACGGGAATCCCATGGCCTTCGCGACCTTCTCCCTGCTCACGACCTGGTCTGCGCCCTTCTTCACCCGACCATCGATGGTCTGGATATGGCGTGCCCGCTCGGCCTGCCAGTTTCCCCCCTCCTGAGCACGGGCTCCTGCAACTCCCAACACCATGGATGCCAGGAAGGCAACCATCCCCACACTTGCAAAGGCGTTTCGGGTCAGCATGTTGATTTCCTGAATTTGGTAACCGGTCACCATCGTCTATGCCCCAATCGTGGGGGCGCGACTTGAAGGACCACAACCACCACACTAGCCATTATAGCTCCTTACACTGTTGTTGACAAAGCCATGCAGGCCGTGTTGCATCCCTAGGAGGAACATTCCGTCCATGCTTTCGGTGTGCCTCAATCCCGCCTGGCAGAAAACCTTGTTGTTCGATGGCGTCCGTCTGGGCTCGGTCAACCGCGCCCGTGAGCTGCACCAATGCGGCGGGGGCAAGGGGGTGAATTTGGCCCGAGCGCTCGGCATCCTCGGCGCCCCCCCCCACCTGGCATTGTTCGAAGGTGGCCCGACCGGGGACCTGTTGCAGGCTGAACTGGCGGAGCTGGGGACTACGGTTGTCTCCGTGCGCACGCAGGCGCAGACCCGCACCTGCACCACCGTGGTGGATCATGGCACTGGGCAGGTCACGGAGCTGATCGAGCCATCAGGTTCGATCCTGCCGGACGAGCTGGCCGCGATGGGCCAGGAGATACGCCAGGCTCTTCCCCAGGCCGCCGGCGTGGCCATCTGTGGCACCCTGCCGCCGGGCGTGCCGGACAGCTTCTACGCAGACATCGTGCGTGCTGCGCGCGCCGCCGGGCTTCCCGTCCTGCTGGATGGGTACCGAGACGTGCGGCCGGCCCTCCGGGAAGGGCCCACGATCCTCAAGATCAATGCGGCGGAACTGCGCCATCTCACGGGTCGGGCCAATCTGGAAGACGCGGCCCTGGAATGCCTTGCCCAGTACCCAGTCCAATTCCTCGCGATCACAGATGGCCCCCGCCCCGCCTCTCTTTTCACCCGCCAGCACACCTGGCAGTTCCAGCAACCCGAACTGCCCGTCCGCAACGCGATCGGCGCCGGTGACTGTGCCTCCGGGGCATTCCTGCTCGGCATGGTTCGGGGCGCTCCCCCCCCCGATGCCTTCCGCTACGCCCTCGCTGCCGCCAATGCCTCCTGCCTCACCGACACTCCCGCCACCTTTGAACCCGCCACTGCCGACGCCCTGCTCGACCGGATTCTGGTCGAGCGGCGGTAGCCGCCTATCCCCCCCCATCATCGGGAAAGACAGCGATGCCCAGCCCTTGCCGCCCCAACATCCTCTGGCTCTGTACAGAGCACCAACGCTTCGACACCATCCACGCGCTCGGCAACCCCCACATCCGCACGCCCAACCTGGATCGGCTGGTGCGCGAGGGTGTCGCCCTGACCCATGCCTACTCCCAGAGCTCCGTCTGCACCCCCAGTCGTGCGAGCTTCCTGACTGGGCGCTATCCGGTCACCACCGGGTGCCGCCAGAACGGGCAGGACATCGGCGACCACGAAATCCCCATCACCCGCACCCTCCGCGACCTCGGCTACGACTGTGGATTGGCTGGGAAGCTGCATCTCAGCGCTGCCTACAACGGCTGGGAGCGCCGGACCGACGACGGCTACCGTTCCTACCAATGGAGCCACGGGTCCACCGCCAAGCATGGTGGCGACTGGGTCCAGTGGCTGGCCAGCCAGGGGAAGACCTTCGACGATGTGTACCTGCGCGACCCCCGCTTGCTCACCCGGCGGGTGAGCGACCGGAAGTACCACCAGACCACCTGGTGCTTCGACCAGGCCCTGGCTTTCATACAACAGGAACGGCCCGGCCCGTGGCTGATGAGCATCAACCCCTTCTCCGCCCATGATCCCTACGACTACCTCCCCGAATTCATCGAGCACTACGACTCGGCGACCATCCCCCCGCCGCTTTGGCGCGACGGGGAACTGGACCACAAGCCCCCTCAGCAGATGGCCTCCTACGAGGTCAGAGGCTACGTTCGTACAACCGACGCACAGCGCCGCGCAATGAAGTGCGCCTACTACGCCACCATCGAGCACATCGATGCCGAACTGGGCCGTGTGCTCGACTGGCTGGACGAGACCGGGCAGCGCGCGAACACCCTCGTCATCTTCAACAGTGACCATGGCGACATGCAGGGCGACCATGGCATCTTCCAGAAGGGCCCCCACCTCTACGAAGGCGCCGTCCGCGTGCCCTTGATCCTCTCCTGGCCGGGCACGCTCCCCCAAGACCGGCAGTACTCCGCGCTCGTGGAACAGGTCGACATCGTCCCCACCATCCACGACCTCCTCGGTCTGCCCATCCCCCCGCGCATGCAGGGGAAGTCACTCCTTCCTCTGCTCGGCAAGGAATGCCATACCCAGGAGTTCCGCGCTGGCGTTTACTCGGAGTACTACAACGCCAACCCGGCCGAGACCTCCCCGCTGCGCCAGCCCACCTACGCCACCATGTGGCGGACCAAGACCCACAAGATCATCGTCTACCATGGCCAGGAGTTGGGTGAACTCTACGATCTGGAGCTGGATCCCGACGAGTTCGTCAACCTCTGGGATGAACCCGCCAGCAACTCAATCAAGCAGGCTTTGATGAAGCAGTGCTTCGACGCCAGTGTCTTCACCATGGACCCCCTGCCCGAGCGGTCCGCCGGCTTCTGAAAGTGAGAAACCTGATGAGTAAGCCCAGACGCCAACGCGTCCTTGATGCCCTGGCCCACACCTTGCCCGATGCCATTCCCGTGGACTTTGGCAGTACTGCCGTGACCGGCATGCACGTTCGTGCGGTCGCGATTCTGCGCGCACACTTCGGGCTGGAGCCACGCCCGGTCAAGGTCTGCGAGCCCTATCAGATGCTTGGGGAAATCGAGGACGACCTCCTGGATGCCATCGGCATCGACACCGTCGGTCTGGTCGGCCCCAGCACGATCTTCGGCTTCCGCAACCAGGGCTGGAAGCCCTTCACCGCGCCCTGGCAGCAGGAGCTGCTCGTGCCAGCCGCCTTCGAAACCACGTTGGACAGCAATGGCGACCTGCTGATCTTCCCGCAAGGCGACCGTGTCGCGCCCCCGAGCGGTCGGATGCCCGTTGGCGGCTACTTCTTCGACACCATCGTCCGCCAGCCCCCCATCGATGATGACTCGCTGGACCCGAAGGACAACTTGGAGGAGTTTGCCATCCTCGATGCCGACGCCCTGGCCTGGTACCGCCTGGAAGCCAACCGGCTGCGCGGCTGCGGTCGCGCCGTGGTGGGTGGGGTGCCGGGCACCGGTTTCGGGGATATCGCCCTCGTTCCTGCCCCCTTCCTGAAGCACCCGAAGGGGATCCGCGACGTGGCCGAGTGGTACATGTCCACCGCCACCCGTCAGGGGTACCTGCACGCGGTGTTCGAGGAGCAGTGCCGGATCGCCCTCCGGAATCTTGCGCTCGTCAACGATGTGGTCGGCGATGTGATCGACGTGCTCTTCTTCTGCGGCACCGACTTCGGCACCCAGACCTCCCAGTTCTGCTCGACCGCCACCTTCGAGGAGCTGTACGCGCCCTACTACCGGGTCCTCAACCGCTGGATACACGAACACACGGCCTGGAAGACGTTCAAGCACTCGTGCGGCGCCGTTCTCCCCTTCATCGAGCCCTTCATCGAGTGCGGCTTCGACATTCTCAACCCCGTCCAGTGCTCGGCGACTGGCATGGAGGCGGCAACCCTCAAGGAACGGTTCGGCGACCGCATCGTCTTCTGGGGTGGTGGGGTCGATACGCAGGGCACGCTTCCCTTCGGCACCCCGGCCCAGATCCGTGACGAGGTCCGTCGCCGCTGCGAGATCTTCGGCCCCGGGGGTGGATTCGTCTTCGACGCCATCCACAATATCCAGGCGGACACGCCCCGCCCGAACCTCATTGCCCTGGTCGAGGCCATTCGCGAAGTCAACGGGGTCTGAGCCTGAGCTGGCGAATCAGGGAGTCCACGCCTTTGCCGTCTCGTACATCGCCAGGACATTTTCCGGCGGAGTGCCTGCCAGGATGGCATTGGCGCTGGCGGCGATGACTCGGGGATAGGCACCGCGCAGGCACTCCTGCATGGCGTCGCGGACCTGGCCGGGGGTGCCGGTGGCCAGCAGGCCGCAGCTCACATTGCCCATGAGCACCAGCTCGGGATAGGCCTCCCTGAGCTCGGCA
>JABGQJ010000308.1 GCA_018648945.1 Victivallales bacterium | reverse complement strand
CGATGTTGGGCGTTCGATGTTCGATGTTCGTTTTGGTTGCGGCCAACGGCCGCGCCAAGGGTTTCGTGGCCTCCCCCTCCCCCGCCGTGGCAGCCGCCCTCGCGCGCCCTTATCTTGTGGAATGCGCACACGCACCGATTCCGCCAACTGGTTGCCGACGACCCGCGAGGAAATGGCCGCGCGCGGCTGGGACGGGTTGGATATCCTGCTCGTCACGGGCGATGCCTACGTGGACCACCCCTCCTTCGGGGTTCCCCTGCTCGGGCGGGTGCTGGAGGCCCAGGGCTACCGGGTGGGGATCGTGGCGCAACCGCGCTGGGACTCGCCGGACGACATCGCGCGGCTCGGGCGACCGCGCCTTTTCTGCGGGGTGGCGGCGGGGTGCCTCGACTCCATGCTCGCCCACTACACCGCCTTCCGCAAGAAGCGGCGGGACGATGCCTACACTCCCGGCGGCAAGGCTGGCGCGCGCCCGAATCGCGCTTGCATCGTCTACGCCAACCTGGTCCGCCAAGCCTTCCCTGGCCTGCCTCTCGTCCTGGGCGGCATCGAGGCATCGCTGCGGCGGGCTGCCCATTATGATTTCTGGTCCAACTCCATCCGCCGCAGCCTGCTCTTCGACGCCAAGGCCGACCTACTCCTCTACGGCATGGGTGAACGCAGCATTGTGGAGGTGGCCGACCGCCTGCGCGACGGGCGCCCCTTGGCTGGCATCCGGGGCAGTGCCTGGATCGCCGATGCCGACACCGAGGGCACCCCCCTCCTCTCCTGCGAGAAGATCCAGGAGACGCCACACAACCTACTCACGGCCACTCTTGCCTTGGAACAGCATGTGCAACGGGCGGAGGGCGTGCTTCTACAGGCCCATGGCAAGCGGCTGCTCGCCATTGCACCCCCAGCCATCCCGCTTTCCACGGCAGAGCTGGATGCAGTCTACGAACTGCCCTTCGCCCGCGCCCCGCACCCCAGCTACGACCAACCCATCCCGGCCTTCGACATGGTCCGCTGGAGCATTGCCGCCGTGCGGGGTTGTGGCGGAGGCTGTTCCTTCTGCTCGCTGGCCCTGCATCAGGGACGCCGCCTGCGCTCGCGCTCGGCGGACTCCATCCTGCGCGAAGTCCGGGAACTGGCCACCTGCCCGGATTGGCGGGGCGCGATCAGCGACGTGGGCGGCCCCACCGCCAATCTCTGGGGGGCGCACTGCGCCGCCGACCCAAGCACGTGTCGCCGGACGAGTTGCCTGGTTCCCCACCTCTGCCCCCACCTCAAAACCAGCCAAAGGAGCTACCTGAACCTGCTCCGTCGGCTCTCCCGCGAGGCCGGGGTGAAACATGTGCGCGTGGCCAGCGGCATCCGCTTCGACGTGGCGCTCAAGGAGCCGGAATTCGCGGTCGGACTCGCCCGTGAGTTCGTGGGAGGCCAGCTCAAGCTCGCCCCTGAACACAGCGTGCCGCATGTGCTGGAGCTCATGCGCAAGACCGATTTCGCCCAGTTCGACCGCTTCCTCAAACTCTTCGAACGCACCAACCGCGAAACCGGCAAGGAACAGTACGTCATCCCCTACGTGATGAGCGCCTTCCCCGGATGCACCATGGCGGACATGCAGAGCCTGCGCGACTGGTTCCGCCAGCGAGGCTGGAGCCCCCAGCAAGTCCAGTGCTTCGTGCCCACTCCCGGCACCGTCGCCACGGCCATGTACTACGCTGGCTGCGATCCCGCCGGCGACCCGATCCACGTGGCCCGAACCGACCGGGAGCGCGAGGACCAACACGCCGTCCTGGTCGGTCGGGGGAAGGGCAGGAAGGAGCAAACGAGACCCGGGCCCCGCGCCCCGGGAAGGCCAGGCAGGCGGCGCCGGCCCTGATCGGTCACTCCTCCGGCATGATGGGAAGCCCGGGAACCCACTCCCCATCCTTCACCCGGAAACCGGCCCTGATGAACATCTCGTCACTGACCCGCCGCAGCAAGGCCTTGCTCTTGGCCTCGGCCGCACTCTCCAGAGCCTGGGAAAACAGCTCCTGCGGATCGCGCCAACGACCACGCCAGAGGACGTAGCCAGCCGCGCGCGGGGCGGTGGTCCTGGCCGCCGCCAGGAGGCGACGGCGGGATGCTTCCCGCTGCCTGATGAACGCTGCCTTCCCCTGCTGGATCACGGTCTCCCGCTCCCGCTCGCACTCATCCGGATCGAAGCGGACGCGGATCACCCCATCCAGGTCCGCCAGCAGAACGTCCCGGTTGCCGAGCCGAACATGGCTCGCATTGCGCGAAGAAAAGCGCCCTGTCACCGTCTCGTGCCCATGGTTCCCCCGCTGGATACGGACCGTCACCTCCTCGCCGATGCGATAGGGCTGATACCGCTTCTCCGCTTCCTTCCGAAGCTCCTGCAAGCGGCCGTCGGGGAAGGCCTTGGCAACCGCCTTGCTGATCGCGGCAGTGGCCGTCGCCAGCGCGTCCTCGACCGACCGCGACGGCGATGGTGGCAGAGGGTATGGCAGGCCGAACCGCGCCGCCAGTTTCCGCCGGTTGATCGTGGCAAGAACGGCGGGCAGTTCCCGCCGATGCCGCTGACGCGCCTCCTCGAGCACCTCCTCACGAGCAACAGCGGCCAGTCCCCGGTCCCAGGCAATCTGCAGACGGGTCGCGAGATCCCGGATCTCACCCGACGGATGGTGGCGAAGCAGGATGCCCAACAGATGCAGCGATGCCTCGTCCTGTCCGAAGTCGTGGAGCCTGCGCGCGAGGCGAAGCAGTTTCTGCCCCTGGCCCGGCTTGTGCTCGGCGCTGTGGAATGCGTGCGCCACCACCACCGCCATCAGCGCCTCGTCCCACTCTGCCAGAGGAATCTCCAGGGCGCAATCGGACAGCAGCTCGACGAGTGGCTCACGGTGGCTGTCCGGCGTCTGCTCCGACAGCCCGGCGCGGAGCATGGCAACCTTCTCCACCGGGGGCATATCATGCTCTCTGCTGAGCGAGAACGCCCAGTCCAACCGCTCAACAGTGGGCTGTTCGCCGCAGAGAGCGGTGACGAGAACCCTCATTTCCTGGACGCCTTGGCGATCCTCAGGGCGGCGAGAGAGCACCTCCGCCAGTGCCAACCTGCCGGATTCCCGGTACATAGCACACGTCTGTTCGGCAAGCTCGCCCTTCTCCAGCATGGCCCGGTTCGTCTCCTGCAAGGCGAAGATCAGTGCCTTGTCCCGGTGCTGCCCCGAGGGGAACTCGGCCAGATACGTCTTCAGGATAGCGGCTCGTTTGGCGCTCAATGGCAGCGGGGCCAGGCTCTCCGTGCCCAGCTCATGGAAACAGACGGCTTCGCTTCTGCCGGGAGCGACGGGTTGCGGAACCGGAGCCTGGGGAGGGTCCAACGCGCCCTCGATCTCGTCCACCTCTTCCTGCAGCCGGGAAAACAGCTTGAGAAGCACTGCGACATTCTCTGCCTTGCGCCGCATGCCGGGCAGGAGAAACACGCCGAAAATCAATAGCGCCGTCAACAGCACGCCCCCCCCCAGAACCACCCACAGGGGCACGCGCCTCGGGCGCGCCTCCGCTTTTCCAGGTCCCGCAGATCCGGCCTCTGTCGGTGCGGGTTCGGGAGCAGGCTCCTTGACAATGATAGGCGCCAGCAAAGCGGGATCACACTCCGCCAAGAGACGCGACACCTCCTCGTCCACGTCTTCCGGAGGAGCCGGTCGAGCGGGCAGGAATACCTTCGGCAACTCGACCAGGGGCGTTGGCGGGGCCACATCGGGAATCGGCAACTCCGGCGTGGAACGGGCCGGGGGAGGCTCCTTGTGGAGGAGCGCAAGGGGGGGCTTCAGAACTCGTTCGCTACCCGACGTGGGCACGGCGAACTGGAGAGCGCAACTGGGACACGTCACCCCCTTGCCACCCATCTCGGTGGCGGCCTCCAGCTTCTGGCCGCACTCGGGACAAACGAATTTCAGGATCAAGGCACCCCTCCCTTCAGCCGGAACTGCCACTGCTTCCCCTCTTGCCGCCAACTGCCGATATCCACGCGCCCATCCCCCAGACCGACGTCGGGGCGCAACCGTTCGTCGGCACGCCCCAGGCGGTCGGGACACCAAAGCCCAACCCGCAGATTCAGGGGGCTCACAACACCATCCGGCACCCGCAGAACATGCGTGGTGACCTGTTCCTCGCCACTGCGCAGCAAAGCCAGGTCCACTCCGTCCGCCACTCCCGCCGCCAACGCGAGCTTGCCGGCGCTGTCCAGATGGAGAAAGGGGGTCGCCGACTCCGGCAGGACGGCGTGGGGTTGCCACTTCAGCTCAAAGCGCAACTCCTTGCCATCCGTGCGGGCACGGACCAGATCGACCGCATAGTCACCAAGGACCGCGCAGTTGCCCACCCGATAGCGACGCGCTCCATCCCCAGCGGCCAGCGGCAAGGCCACCAGAGGCCTGCCAAGTCGATCCCCCACCGAAAGGAAGACGTCGTAGGTCCCCCCGGCTGCCTGGAAAGGCAACGCCTGGCTGATCCCCCCGCCCTGTGGTTCTGTCCGCCCCCGAGCCTGAACCGGAAGTCGGCGCAGATCCAGCCTCTCGTCCACGAATACCGCCACCACACCGCCTTGCCTGTCCTTCAGGGTCACGGCAGGGAAGAGCGATCGGTACGGCGGTGCCACCCCCACATTGCGCCATTGCCACTGCACGATGAATTTCCCGCCCAACCGCAGGCCCTCGGTCCAAGCCACCTCACCAGGCACCAGCCGATAGCCAATGCGCCGGTTGATCTGGCGAACCAGTTCCCGATTGGCTGCCAGGAACTCATGGGGCCACCAGTGGATGGACGCATAGCTGGCGTGGTAGTCCTCCACCGCCTGCAGGAAGCCCGAGCCATCCCCCCAGCAACCTCGCCCCTTCGACCCTCCATAGTGCTCGGACTCCAGGACGATGGGCCGGCGCGGCCAGAAACGTTGCGCCATGGCCGCGTGGAAATAGCCTGCGCCCCCGCCCTGCACGAGAATGCTGTCGTCGCGCAAGCCCACGCCCTGCTCGGCCAACCACTGCGTCAACTCCTCGTCCTCGCGCTCGCTCCGGGGCACGAAGGTCTCCTTGCCTGTTTCCGCATCGATCAGATGCATGAATACGCCCGCATCCGTCGGCACGCCTGTCGCGACGCGCACCTCCACATCCAGCTTCAGTGAATGGGGTTGCTGCACTGGATCATGCCGCAGACCCGCAAAACGCAAGGCCACATCCACCCCCTTGGGCAAGGCCGACGGGAACGCCGGCGCCAGGGCGACCGCAGTGGGCATGCCATCCGCCCCGATACGCAGACGTGCGAGGTGGGTCGTGGCTTCGCCGTCGTCCACCAGCGGCTGCCGCCGCCCCTTGGGACCGCCAGAGCCCCGTTGCCACAACCCCGCACGCACCACGAACTCCCGTCCCCGCCAGCCCATGGGTAGGACCAGATCAAAGGACGCGCGCTGCAGTCCCGGGACCAGCACCGGCCTTGTCCCCGGGCGGGACAGGAAGTCATCGATGGCCAATACCGGCGTCTTGCGGAAATGCTTGCACCAGAGACTCACATGCCGTTTCACCGTGGCCCTGGGATAGGCCTTGCGCGTGCTGGCCCAGGTATGTCCCTCGCCCCAGACGCCGAACGAGCCGACATCCACGAACGCCACGTCCGGGTTCCCATCGTAGCGCGCAGCCAGGGCCTTGACGAAGACCTCCAGCTTCGCCAGGAATACGGGATCGTCGTAGTCAGGCTCCCAGAACGGGCCATTCTCCTGAATGCCCTTACCAGGGCGGAACTGGTAGCCCTTGGCCCCGGCCAGGCGCACCCATTCCGGCGTGCCATATGCCGTCCAGCTCTCCGAACAGGAGATGCGAATCCCGGCCGGCAGTCCCTTTGCGGCGTACCGGCGCAGAGGCGTGTCCAGCACACTCCAGCGGTACTCCCCTTCCTGGGGCTCGATCCAGGCCCAGGGAATGCGCAAGTAGGTGGCCCCCAGGCCGGGCCACTCGTCCAGCGTGTCCGACGGTGCCAACCGAGAGCCGTAGTTCGCCGGCACATTGTCGTAGTAGTGCAATACCCAGCCCATGCCGGGATTGCGCAGTTCGGCACCATTGTCCGCGAACACGCGCTGCTGCAACCCGCCCGCAGGCGCCGCAAGTACCGCGCCAGCCCAGCATAGAACGACAAGAATCGACCGGTTCGCCATCGGCAAAGGCCTCCATCACGTTCATCACACGATACTCCCTGTCGCCCAACCAACAAGCTACCATACATCCACAGACGGCGGACACACAGCCGTCGTCGGGGGCGTGGCAAAGCCCGAATTGGCGAACCAAGTCGGTTCCCTGGAGGCGAACGAGTCCCTTCGCCACTACCATCTGAACACGGCCCTGGCAATCGTGTGGTCATCCAGGACCAGGGCGCCGCGTTGTCACCATGCTGAGATCCCGGCATGGGGCCGACGTCTGATCAGCCTGCGACAGGATCGTCGGACAACGACAAGCCCTCGCGGCAAAACCAAGTATAGTGCAGCGGAAGCGTACGTATCGGTGTGTCATTCGGAGATTGCGAATATGAACCGCGCCATCCTTCTTGCCGTCGCCGTGATCGTCTCCCCCATGCTCTGGGGCCAGGGCCTGCTCAAGAACGCCGGGTTCTCGGATATTGCCGAAGGAACCAAGTGGCCCACCGGTTGGGAGTGCACCAAGGGGCGCGAACTCTACGGCTACGTCAACATCGACGGGCTGGCCAGCAACGATTCCCTACGCTATGTAGCGGAGAAGGCAGGCGTGCCCTGCCTGCCAGTCACGCAGAGCTTCCAGTGCGTGCCCAACACGCAATACGTACTCCTCGCCGGGCTCAAGGGCGACGGCACGACCCGGCCCTACGTGGCCATCTACGCCCAGGGCATGAAGACCCCGGCGGCGCGCGTGAACGCCAATTCCGAGAAATGGCAGCGCCAGCGGATCACCTTCAACAGCGGCGGTGCCCGTACGTTCGAGGTGCAGCTCCATGGCGATGCCAGCATGGCCAGATCCGCCAAGAGCGTGGTCGGGATGGCTGGGTTCGACGCCATCCAGGTCTACCGCGCCGACCAGGAACCCAAGGAAACTGCCCCCGCCGTGCCCTTCGTGGCCCCCGGGCCCAACATCGCCCTGGACAAGCCCTACACGCTGAGCCCCCGTCCCAGCTACAGGCTTTGCACCGATGCCGACGACAAGATCCAGCTCACCGACGGCACCTATACGGTCGGCTACTTCTGGACCCAGATGACCACCGTCGGCTACAGCCGCGCCTACCCAGCCATGGTCACCATCGACCTGGGCAAGATCGAGGCCATCGCAGGCGTGTCCCTCAGCACTGCCGCCGGGGCGGCCGGGGTCACTTGGCCCGAAACGATCTTTGTCTTGGTCAGCGACGACGGCAAGAACTGGCGTTCCCTCGGCGACATCATCAGCCTCTCCCTGAAGCATGGGTTGCCGTCCGCCGACAAGTACTCCACCCACCGCTTTGCCACCGCCGACCTGAAGGCCTGCGGGCGCTACGTCCAGGTCATGGTCGCCCAGACGCCCTATTGCTTCATGGACGAGATCGAGGTCTACCGGGGCAAGGACGAGTGGCGCGCACTTCCCCCCCAGGGAAAGCCTGTGACCAGCGCCAAGGACTTCTTCCTGGAAACCAAGATCGTCGGCAGCATCCGCTGGCGTCTGGCAAGCGATCTGGCGGCCGCCCAGACCGCAATCCGCGAGGCAGGCCTGCCTGCCCCCGCGAGCAAGACCTTGCTGGCCCAGACCGACCTCCTGGCCAAGCGCATCGAGACCATACCCAACCAGATCCCCGATCAGTTCCGTACGGTTCTCCCCCTCAACGACCTACATGCCGACATCTATGCGATGAACGCGCCACTGCTCCAGTCCCGCGGCTTCAACGGCCTCAGCGTCTGGCAGGCCAACCGGTGGGATCCCCTGCAGCCCACCGACGCTCCGGAAGCCCCGGCCAAGATCACTCCCATGCGCATCGATCTCATGCGCAACGAAGTCCGCGCCGAAGCCTTCAACCTGCTCAATGCCACGGCGCAGGCGAAAGATGTCACCATCGCCATCCAAGGCCTGCCCGAAGACCTGTCGATCAGCGTCCGTGACGTGCTCTTCACCGATACCCGCACGCGCATTCCCATCGCCGCCGCTCTGCCCGAGGCCCGCAAGAACGCCGATGGCGCCTTCGTCAGCGTCCCCGCCGGTTGCAGCAAGCAGGTCTGGATCTCCATCGAGAAGCCCGCCAAGCCCCTGGCTGGCGAGTACCAAGGCACGGTGCGCCTGACCGCCAAGGGCTGGTCGCAAACCATCCCCCTGACCGTCCGCGTGGCCGATCTCGACTTCCCCGAACAGGTCACCATGTCTTTCGGCGGCTGGGACTACACCAACGGTAGCGCTGCCTACTACCGCGCCCCCGGCAACGTCGACAAGCTCGTGGCCATGCTCCGCGAGTACCATGCAGACACCCCCTGGGCCACCAGTGCGGTCACCCCCAAGGGCGCCACCTTCGACGAACAGGGCAGTCTCACCAACCCCGGCGACCTCGATTTCACCAATTGGGACGAATGGGTAGAACGCTGGGAGG
>JABGQJ010000307.1 GCA_018648945.1 Victivallales bacterium | reverse complement strand
GACGCCGACAACCCTCACCGCCTTCCGTTCTCGCCGCTCGCGGCAGGCCCGCAGAGCCTTCGGGCGGCTGGAGCACATTGCAGCAGGCGCTCGGGGACAGGATGTGCCGCCACCGGCAACCAGCGACACACCCGGCGACCCGAAACGCCGGGCCCAAGGGTTCTGGCTGACGCCGGACGGCCCCAAGCGCACGCCAAAGCTCGGACCCGGCACGGTCCAGAATCAGGGCGGACGAACCGAACAACTGGCGTTGTACTACCTGCTGACCGGAGACCGGGAAGTGGGTGAAGCGGCCCGCAAATGGCTGCTCTACCAAGCCAACTTTCGGGTGGACGCTCACCAGAAGGACCGCGCCCACCACGACACGGTCCACTGCTACGAATACGGTCTCAAGAGCATGGCGGTAGCCTACGACTACCTCCACGACCTGCTGTCCGAAGCGGAGCGCGAGGCAGTTATCGAAGCCATCCGCTACCACGGCGAAGCCGCCTATCTCAAGCTGAAAAACCGGATTCGCATCCACCTGAAGCTTGAGAATTCGCACGCCCAACAGGACATGCACGAGTTGCTCACCACCGCCTTGGCCGTGGCGGGCGATCTGCCCGAAGCGCGTGCCTGGCTGGCCTATCTGGTGCCCCAGTACGTGAACCGCATTCCCTTCGGCCGCAACGATGGCAGCTATTCCGAAGGCCACTACTACGCCTACAAATGGCATGGAATCGTCCAGTGCGCCGCCGCTCTCAAGACCGCCACCGGCATCGATCTCTTCCGCAAGCCCCGCTTCGCCAACGCCGGTCGCTTCTGGCTCTATTGCATGGACATGGACTACTGGTGGAACCACTTTGGCGACAATTTCGCCCTCCACACCCCGAATGCCGGCAACCGCAACGACCGTGACGGCGCCAACTACCTCGCCTCGGTCTATGGCGACCGCTATGTGAAATGGTGGGCCAATCGCATCGATGCGGGGCTCCGGAGCCCCCTGTGGTACCTGAGCGATGAGACGTTGCCCGGGAAGCCGCCAGTGGACATCCCGCAAGCCGCCGTCTACCGAGACGTGGGCTGGGCCGCCGTCTACGACCGGTTTTGGGACGACCACTCGGCGCGACTGTTCTTCAAGAGCAGCCCATGGGGCGCGCACAGCCACGCACACCAGGACCAGAACAGCTTTGTGATCCATGCCTTCGGCGAGATCCTTGCGGTCGACAAGGGTTACTACGGCTACTACGGCGACAAATACCACGCCAAGATCTGCCAGGACTCACGCGTCCACAACACCATTCTCGTGAATGGCGTGGGACAGGACCGCGCCAAGGACTCACGCGGCAGCATCGAGCGCTTTGCCGACACCAGTGGTTTCACCTATCTCGAAGGAGAGGCGGGCGAGGCGTATGGCGAACGGCTCACCGGTTTCCGGCGCGCGACTCTCTTCATCCGTCCGAATCTCTGGCTGGTGTTCGACCAACTCGCCGCCCCCGAGCCAGCCACCTTCAGCTTCCAGCTCAATGCCCTGCACGAGATGAAGCTCGACGCGGACGCCCAACAGGTCGAGATCCTGGAGAACGGCATCACGCTGCGGGCCTCGCACCTATCGCCGGGGCGCCTGACCTACCGCCAGAACAACATCCGCGAGCACCCCCTACGCTCCCGCTACACCGAAGCGTTCCCCGAAATGTGGACCGCCTGGTGCGAGACCCCCGAGCCAGCCCGCAATCGCGAGTTCCTGACCGTTCTGGAGGCGTTCCGCGAGCAGACTGCCGTGTCGGGCCTACAGCGGATCGAGACCAAGGGCGCAACCGGCGCGACATTCGTCTACGCGGGCAAGCACTACACAGTGCTCCTCCGGCGCAACACGGCAACGGGGCTGACCAGTCACGATGGCATCGAGACCGACGGGCGCGCCGTCTGCGTGGTTCGTCCCGCACCGGGAGACAATCCCGAACGGGCGTTCTTCGTGGATGCCGGCACGCTGCGCGCGGGAGGGCATGCCATGCTCCCCGCCGGGATCCGCACCGGCGAATTCGCGGCGAACCCCGCCGTGCCAGTCGAAGCCCCGGAGCCCCTGACCCTCACGGTCAAGGACTCCGCTGGCGAGTACGTCATCCCTCTGGAGCGTTGTCGGAACTCGGTCGGCGAGGTCTTCGACTTCGCGACGCTGCAACCGCGCGAAGTCGGTCGTTACCGGCTGGTCGCAGTCCCACCCACCAGCGAGATCGTGTTGCGCGACCACTGGGACTCCACCCTCGCCTCCCGCCCCGGCGAGGCGATCCTGCGCCCGGCCATGCGCCTGATCGTGCGCTCTCCCGCAGACCGTCCGGCGCGTTCCCTGCGAGCCGAACTCATCGAATCCCACCGTGGTCAGATCGTCAACCTGCTGGAAAACGGTGACTTCGAGGTGGGCAGCGAAGGCTTCCAGCCCCGTGGTTGGTGGGTGCGCCACTTCGGCAACACTGACCTCAGCTTCCCCCGCTGGAGCGACGACAACCCCGCCTCCGGCGCGCACTGCCTGAAGCTCTTCCGCGACCAGCAGCGCATCCGCCTCTACAGCCACCGCATGGATATCACCGAGGCAGGTACCTACGTCATCCGCTTCAAGGCCAAGGCGACCGGCAAGGGCGCGAGTGTGAACGCCTGGGACTGGGCCGGCGGCTTCAGCGTCCCCATCGAGCCCAGCGACGAGTGGCGCGAGTACCGCAAGGAGGTCACCTTGAAACCCGGTCTCGCCGTCGTCCACGTGGTCTTCGAGAACGCCGAGGCCCCCAAGCAAACCGTCTGGGTCGACGATATGGAGTTCGGCCCCCTGGCAGAGTAGGGTCCAGCTGGAACGGCGTGGCAAGAGGTGCTTTGACGGACGATCCGGACAGTCAGTGCCGATCTGGGAGACGTCTGGGGTGGCCATTGCTTCCCGTCGCCCTTTGGGCTCCGCGCTCGGGGACGAGCGCATCTCCAGCGCGGAAGTCGATAGCGGTCTCTGATCAGGGCTGAGTAGCTGCTGCCAAAGCAATCACTCCACCAGTTCGTTGGCCCAGGGCTGGAGGAGCTCGATGGCGGTGTCGGCCATGAGGTCGCCGCATTCGGGGGCCATGCGGCTGCTGCCGGCGAAGGTGGTCTCGTAGCCGCCGCGTGCGAAGGCTTCCTTGGTGGGCACGTAGCCAACCATGCCGTTGGCGTGACCGACGATCTGGGTATTGAGGGGATGCGTCTCTTCCTTGATCCGCAGACCAAGCTGGACGAAGTATTCCGCCGGAACGCCCACATAGGCGACGGAGCCGATGCGCACGCCCTGGATCTCGGCGGGCTGCAACCGGCGGGTGCGGATGCGTTCGAGCAAGGCGGGCATGCCCCGGTCGTAGATGGTGGGATCGACGAAGCGTTGGGCACCGCGGAGAGTGCCTGCCACCTCCTCGTCACTGGGGCGACGGTAGGGCAAGGAGAGGGTGGCCGAAGCGGCGGCCAGTGGCCATTCGCCCCCATACTCCATCCCGGCCAGCACCTGGCGGACATCGGCAGCGAGTGTCTCGCCCATCTCATCCAGAGACGGCGACAGGCCGAATGCCGGGACGCCACTGGCGATGTTGCCGCAGGCCCCGTTCAGGAAAACGGAGGGGATGCCATCGGCAGCCAGCGCCCGGGCCAAGGCCCCAGGGTACCCAGCCGTGATGGCGTTGGTGCCGCCGAGGTGCGTGGGATGGCAGGTGAAGTTGACCACCACACCGAGAACTCTGCCAGCGGAATCCCGGGCAGCCAGCACCCCCACCTCGGGATCAATGGGGCCTTCGTAGTGGAGCGAGAGCGGATCGCTGAAGCCAGCGCCATGGGTGATGGTCCGACCATCGCGCAGGGCGATGCGACGGTTGTGGGAGATGCGGAATTCGGGCGTGCGGCCAAAGCCAAGCTCGGCCTCCACCAGATCGGCCAGCAGTTCGCCAAAGAGGCCGGTGATCTTGCTGACCAGGGATTCCAGGTAGGCATCGTCGCGCGGGGCCTCGCCGCAGTTGCCGACGGGACCGCCGCAGTGATTGTGGGTCGCCCCCACCAGCACCGCGTCGCCGGGGAAGCCGTGCTGCTCCGCCAGACGCTCCCGAAGCGCGTTCACCGTGGTCCAGCGGATGCTGAGGGTGTCCAGCTGCACCAGGGCCACCTGGGACTCGCCATTCTGCAGCAACGCCACCCGGGCGAAGATGGGATCCCGGATCTCGTCGATCACGATATCCCTCAACCATCCCGGCTTGTGCGAACCCAGCTCCGGAGTGATGTCCACGGCGCCAAATGCTACCTTCATCCGTTCGTCTCCCACTCAATCCGACTGGAATCTGCGCCGAATACTCGCTGCTAGCGAGTTGCGACACGCCACAGGATCGTCTATTTGTATGAGTCGGTGTAGAGTAGCGTTTCGTACCCCAAGCACAACCGCGAGGAGCCTGTATCCATGCCGTACCGTAAACGCGTGAACCAAAGACCCTTTACCCTGATCGAGCTGCTGGTGGTCATCGCGATCATCGCGATCCTCGCCAGCATGCTGTTGCCAGCTCTCAGCCAGGCCCGCGCCAAGGCACGCGCGATCGCCTGCACTAACAACGAGAAGCAACTGGGCCTGGCGGTCGCCCTGTATGTGGACGACAACAACGAATTCCTCCCGAAGTACCAACAAGTCGGGATCGCGACCGACCGCGACAGTTGGTACGAGGTATTGGACGACTACCTTGGCGGGCGGCAGACGCTCGCCTGCCCCAGCCTCTCCAGCTACTGGCTCGGCTACGGGGCCAACTGGCGACACGTCATCTGCTACTGGGGCTCTTCGGCCAGTTGGGCGAATGTCGCGGCCCCGTTGGCTGGCTTCAAGAACCCCAGCAACGACATGGTCTTCTGCGACAGCCACAACGGGACTACAGGCGAAGGCGCGGGAGGCTACGCGGCCGTCTACTGCACCCACTGTTACAGCAGCCCTCCCTACAGCATCGTCAACTACGCGATCTCCAGCCGCCACAACAAGGGCGCGAACGCCCTTTTCCTGGACGGACATGTGAAGTGGCACAAGACCGTGCGCCTGCTCTCCAAGGGTGCCGATTCCATCTGGGCACACACCAACCCGTAGCAGGCACCATCCGATCCTCACTACCACGCCCGCCCCCGGGCAATCGGGGACGGGCGTGGTATGTTACAGTTCTTAACGTGCAGAAACGGACACCCAGACAGCTGGGAGGTATCCCCATGGGGCTGAATTTAGATCTCGAACTACAGGGCCGGAGTCTTCTGACCCTGGCCGACCTGACGGACAAGCAGATGCTCAAGCTGGTCGATCTGGCCACTGAGCTGAAGGCCAGGAAGCAAGCGGGCACCCAAATCGCCGCGCCCCTGTTGCATGGCCGAAATCTCTGTCTGGTGTTCGAGAAATCCTCCACCCGGACCCGTTGCGCCACGGTGGTCGCCGCCCGGGACGAGGGCGCGACCGCTGAGTACCTGGGGAAGAACGACATTCACTTCGGCAAGAAGGAATCGGTCGCGGACAGCGCCCGGGTGCTGGGCCGCATGTTCGACGGCATCCTCTTCCGGGGTTTCAAACACAGCACGGTCGAGACGTTGGCCAAACACGCGGGCGTGCCGGTGTGGAACGGCCTCACCGACGACTGGCACCCAACCCAGATCCTTGCCGACCTCCAGACCATGAAGGAGCATTTCGGCTACCTGAAGGGCCTGAAAGTCGTCTTCGTGGGCGATGGTCGGAACAACGTCTGCAACTCGCTGATGGTCGGTTGCGCCATGGCCGGGGTGCATGTGGTGGACTGCTGCCCCCCCGAACTGGCCCCGACCGAGGCGGTCCTGGCCATGGCCCGGACAGCGGCGACCCGCAACGGCTCCACCGTGACCGTCTGCCACGACCCCGTCGAGGCCGTGGCTGGCGCGAATGTGCTCTACACCGATGTCTGGGTCTCCATGGGCGAGGAAAGCCAGTTCCAGCAGCGTCTGGAGCTGCTGCGGCCCTACCGGATCGACATGGCCATGGTCGAAAACACAGGCAACCTGGCGGCCGGCAAGGTCATCTTCCTGCACTGCCTGCCCGCCTACCACAACCACGACACCGAAGTGACCAAGGAACTCGGGGCGCTGGAAGTCACCGACGACGTCTTCGAAGCCCCCTTCTCGAAAGTGTTCGACGAAGCCGAGAATCGGATGCACACCATCAAGGCGATGATTCTGGCCTCGCTCGTATAGGCACGCGGTCCGGCTGCGGACCCGCCGGAGATCAACCATCTGGGGAAAGGCTTGCCACCATGAGACCAAAACGACTGGACAACATCTCCTGGGAGCAGTTCAAAGCTCTGTCTCTTGAGGAGAAGGGCCCCTACTTCCGCCAGAAGAACGGCAACCCCTACCACGTACTCGTGGCCCAGCAATTCGACCGCGAGAGTCTGGACCATGTGTGCCGCATGGCCACCCGCATCCGGCGGATCGCCAAGAGCAAGGAAGGGATGATCTTCCTCTCCAATTGCCTCTGCCACAAGCGGGCGATGCTCGACTTCTCCCAGCCCAGCAGCCGGACATTCCTTTCCTTCTTCGCCGCCTGCCAGATCCTCGGGCTCAAGGTCGGCGAAGTGCGCGACCCCACCACCTCGAGCGAGATGAAGGGCGAGTCCCGCGAAGACAGCGTCCGGACCTTCAGCTCCTACTTCGACCTCATCGTGATGCGTACGCCCATCCAGGGCTTCGCCGAGAAAATGGCCTGGATCCTCTCCAATGCCGGGCGCCCCGTGCCCATCCTCAACGCGGGCTCCGGCAAGGACCAACACCCCACCCAAGCCCTTCTCGACATCTACACTCTGGAGCGCTCCTTCGAACGCGAAGGCGGCATCGACGGCAAGGACGTGGTCTTCGTAGGCGACCTTGCCCGCGGGCGAACCGTCCGCTCCCTGGCCTGCCTGCTGACCCACTACTCCGGAGTCAAGCAGCACTTCGTGGCCCCCGACGAACTCCAGATCGGCGACGATGTGCTGGCCCAACTCCGCGCTGCGGGCGTCGAATATGAAGTGACCAGCGACTTCGAGTCAGTCATCCCCAAGGCAGACGCCATCTACATGACCCGCATCCAGGATGAATGGGACAAGGACGGCGAGAGCCCCAAGGTGGATATCTCGGACTACTACTTCAGCGCCGAGCACCTCAAGCTGCTCAAATTCAGCGCGATTCTCATGCACCCGCTGCCCCGGCGCCAGGAGATCGATCCGGCGGTGGACAGCGACCCTCGCGCCATGTACTGGCGGCAGGTGCGCAACGGCATGTGGGTCCGAGCAGCACTGATCTCGATCATCTTCGCGAGAGACGACGAGATCTCAGACTATTACAAGCTCAACCTACGCTAGCACACCGGCGCTGGAGACACGACCTGCATGCCTGATCCCGTTCTGCACACCATCCTATTCCTCCTTGGCTTTGCGGTCATCGTCCTTGGGAGCAACCTCTTCCTCGACAGCGCCATCTGGATCGCGCGGGTCTCCGGGCTTTCCCAGTTGGTCATCGGCGCGACCATCGTCAGCGTCTGCACGACCGTTCCCGAACTCGTTTCCTCCGCCACCGCCTCGCTCAAGGGCTCGGCGGACATGGCCATGGGCAATGCCATCGGCTCGGTGATCTGCAACACCACGTTCATCTTGGGGGTGGTTCTGCTCTTCACCGTGGCCAAGGTCTGCAAAGAGCGTTTCCTGATCAAGGGGATCTCCCTGCTGCTGGCCCTGATCGCGGCCGTCGTGGTGGCCGTCCCCTGGCGGACCGCGAACCTGCAGACCTTCCTGGGCAGCGGGAACCAGGCGTTCCGGATCGGGCGCACCGAGGCCGCGATCCTGCTCTTCCTGGCCTTGGTCTACCTGGTTGTCAACTACGTGGAAGCCCGCCTCGAACGGGCCACCGATACCGAGGAAGCCCCGGCCCGCCCCTCGACCACCGGGCCCGACTGGTTGCGGAACATCCTCCGCTTCCTCATGGGGGCCTTTCTGGTCGGCGTCGGCGCCTACCTGCTCATCGAGTATGGCCAGAACCTGGCACGCACTTTCGGCATGAGCGAAGCCGTCATCTCGCTGGTCTTCGTGGCCTTCGGCACCTCGCTGCCGGAGCTGTTCACCGCGATCAGCGCCTTGCGCAAGGGCGCCCATGATATCAGCGTCGGCAACATCATGGGGGCGAACGTGCTCAACATTTTCCTGGTCACCGGCCTGGCCGGGACGCTGAACCCCCTATGCTTCAAGGATCCCAACCTGATCCGTCTCGATATCCCCTTTGTCTTCGTCGTCTCCCTCTGCCTGTTCGCCTACGGACTCCGAGCGGGCAAGGTGGGCAAGGGAGTCGGCATCTGCCTGCTCCTCACCTACGTCGCCTACCTCGCCTCACTCGTCCTTATGGGCCGCGTCAGCGCGGTGTAGGGTGGAACTGGTAGGTCCCGCTGCCGACCTCGACCACGGTGCCTGCGGCATCCGCAAGTGGCGGAGAGCCTGCGAGGGCAGAATGTGTTCGACTACGAGACGGCGGCCGGCACGCGCACCGGAACCTGACCGGCCTCCCGCACGCCCCGCTCCCCCGGGGGGCCATTCCAGACGCAGCAGCACAAGCAGCACCGCCACTGGCATGGGACG
>JABGQJ010000306.1 GCA_018648945.1 Victivallales bacterium | reverse complement strand
CTTGCCCCAGGATTGCGTCCGCCCCATACCCCCCAGATGCTTCCCCGTGCGCCGGTCGAAGACCTGGTATGGGGTCCGACCGGTTGGTACGAACAGACGTGCCGGCGAGGCCAGCATGTAGCCCTGCGGAGACACCTTGAGCCGTTGCTTCCAGATTTCCTTGCCGGTGCGCGCATCCACGGCGCAGAGGTAGGTCCCCAGCTTGGGGAACAGCCCGGCACAGACGTAGGCGATCCCGTCGTCCACGCAGACGCCGCAGCGCAGCGGCCACTGGCTGATGACCCGGCCGTTGCCCATCATGCGCTGATCGTCATCGCCGGCCCGGTAGCGCCACTGCACCGCGCCGGTCGTGAAGTCTAGACAGTAGAGGAACCCATCGTCGCAGCCGACATAGACCCGCCCGTGCGCGAGGGTCGGCGCCAGTCGCGGCGGCCCCTCAAGTGGTGTGCGCCAGAGCTCGCCCCCCGTGGCCATATCCAGACAGACGACGGCATCGGTGGCGTGGGCGGCGAACACGGCCCGCCCCTGAGCCATGACTGGCTGGTAGGCCCGGTCGTAGGTGAGGGTTGCTTCCAGCCCGTAGTGGCCGGCCGAGGGATTGTCCACGCGCGGCGGCGGCCAGGCGGGAGCGGGGGGGGCCATGGGCCGGCGCGACCACGCCAGGGTCAATCCGCTGGGCATGGTCTCGCGGCTGACTGAGCTGCGATGATTGTCGCCATGGTAGGCGGTCCAGCCGAGCGCCCGGTCGGCCCACTCGGCCACTTCCTGGAGACCATCGGCCACATGGGCCAGGCGTTCCGTGGCAAGTTCCTTGCCGTCCAGCGCCTCGCCGAAGACCGCCACGCACTCCAGATGTGCCGCTTCTACCAGTTTCTCGCGGGCGACCGCATCCGTACCCGTAGTGGGTTGGTCCTGGCGAATGCGGGCCAGCTTGCTCCGCAGCGCGTCCTGGCTGAACTTCGGGTAGTCCAGGACCTCGCCCAGCTGCGGCACGGCCTCCCAGGCCTTCGCCCGCAGCCCCGCCAGGCGATCCAGCAGGTGCGTTGCCTTCTCGAAGCTCGCAAGCAGTTCGCGCAGGGAGCCCTTTGGCGCGTCGGGGACGCGGTCGGCAAAACGCCCAAGCTCGTTCCTGAGTTCGGCAAGCCCGGCCGTGAGTTGCGGCTCGCAGGCCGCGAAGCGGAACTCGCGTAGTCCGCCATTGCCCGCCACTGCGTCCTGTAGCCGCCCCATCTCGCGCGGGAACGCGGCCCGCAGAACCGGCAGGTAGGTTTCGCGCCACGGGGGAATCCGGTCGCGTCGGTTGGTCACCACGAAGCGCACGCTCGCCTTGTCGTTTGCCCCGGCATCGAGCCCCACCGTCGCATCGAAGCGCACCGCGCCCTCGGGGACCTCCACCAGCAATGCACTTGGCGCATGGGCGAACACACCATCGGCAAAGGGCTTGCCGGCCAGCTTCACGGCCCGTTTCTCCAACTTGCCGTAGCCCACGCCATCGTAGAGCCACTTGGCGTCCACCAGGCGGCGAGTCGTGCCATCGGCAAGTGTGAAGCGGGCATCGGCCCAGGCCGCATGGTCGCCGCCCTTGCCGTCCAGAGACTCCGCGATCAACCACAGGCGCCGCGCGCCGCCCAGGGCGCGGGACACGGGGATGGGAGGCGTCTTCTGCCGCAGGGTCGGGCCGAACCAGGGCTGGAAGGTCTTCGTGCTGGCCGCCTCCTTGGCCAGGCCTTCGCGCGCAGCCAGCATGCTCTCGGTCCACGTCTTGCGCGCGACAAAGGAGGATTTGCGGACGGGAATCTCACCCCGCAGATCGTTCTCGTAGGGGATGAAGGCAAAGCAGAACTTCACGTCCTGGTTGGCAAAGGGGGGCTGGTCGTAGGACTCCACGACAAAGCCGCCCCGCCCGCCACAGGCCTTGGCATCGTAGGCCCAGGCCATGGCGTTGTCCTCGACGCCGGTGGGGTTGAGCTTGGTGATCTGCACCAGAAGGGTGCCATCCTGGTCGCTCTTGCCCGGGATGAAGATCTCGTAACGGCCGCCTGCTACCCGCCGGGCCGCGAAGTCGCCGCTGGCATTGAGCACCGAGCCGTCCTCGCCGATTCGACCACCCACCAGGCCGGGCAGACCGTAGGGGACGAAGACGAAGCCGACGGGCACGCGCTGTTCTTGATTGAAGTTGTGGTCCTCGTCGGCCACCCGCAGGTACCAGGCACTGCCGTCGGGCAGCGGCCCGACCGCCGTGCAGTCGTCGCCATTCGCCTCGGGCACGGTGAAGAGCATGCCGTCCTCTAGGGAGTCGATGCCCGGCATCTTGAGCAGAATCTCGCCGGCCAGCGCGCCGCTGGGGGTCAGCGTGATCGTCGTTCCCTTGGGCAGATTGGCACTGGCCAGCAGCTCCTTGCCGTTGCCCGCGATGTGCCCGCCGATCCAGCCTTCGGAGAAGGGGAAATAGGCGAATCCGAAATCGTAGTTGGCCTCCGCACCACCGTTGGCCGTGGCTCCGCAGACCCAGAGCCCCCCGGTGAAGGTGCTGCCTTGCTTGGTCGTCAGCTTCGCCCCCGTTCCCATGCAGCCACGCTTGTTCTGCGGCAGCAGCTCGTTGAGACTAGGGATGCCGACGCCCTTGGTGAGGAAGAACCCCGTGCCATGGGGCTTGGCGGCAGTCGCGCCGAAGCCAACACCCCAGTCGCCCCGGTTACCGCTGGACGCCGAGATCGCGGCACCGGGAGCTTGCCCCACGACTACAGCCTTGGGCTTCTCGTCGAAGCTGGCGCCCGAGGGGGTCACGTCCACCCGGCACGCCGCGACACCGGCACTGGCGATCTGCATGGCAAGGGCGACGAAGGCAAGAAAGGCTGTCTTCATGGTTTGTCCTGAAACGGGTAGCGGTTGTGTCGAAGCCAGCGAACGGCGACGAATCCCGGTCGGCAATGAAGGCGGCTGGTGACTAGGCAGAAGTCGCGCCGCCGCGGTTCGCGTAATTGGTCTCGTAGTAGTTCTGGTACTCGCCGGAGGCCACCTGATCCACCCATTCCTGGTGGCTCAGATACCACTCGATCGTCTTGGCGATGCCACCATCGAATTCCATGGTCGGTCGCCAATCGAGGTCGCGGGCGATCTTGCTCGCATCGATGGCATAGCGATGGTCGTGCCCCAGACGGTCGCCGACGAAGGTGATCAGCGACTCCGGCTTGTCCAGAAGCCCCAGAATGGTCTTCACCACCGCCAAATTGGTCCACTCGTTGTTGCCGCCGATGTTGTAGACTTCGCCGGAGGTCCCCCGGGTGAACGCAGCCCAGATGGCCTGGCAATGGTCGTCCACGTACAGCCAGTCGCGCACGTTCAAGCCCGTGCCGTAGACCGGCAAGGCCTCGTCGGCCAGGGCATTGCGGATCATCAAGGGAACGAGTTTCTCGGGGAACTGGTAGGGACCGTAGTTGTTCGAGCAGCGCGTGATGACCGTATCCATGCCGTAGGTTTCATGGAAGGCATGGACAAGATGGTCGGCCCCGGCCTTGCTGGCGCTGTAGGGGGAATTGGGCGAGAGGGGCGTGGCTTCGGTGAAGAAGCCCTCGTCGCCGAGGGAGCCATAGACCTCGTCCGTGGACACCTGCAGAAACCGCTTCACCCCAAGATCGCGGCCCTTCACCAGCAGGTTGAGCGTGCCGCCCACGTTGGTCTCGATGAAGACTTGTGGTCCGGTGATTGAGCGGTCCACATGGCTCTCTGCGGCGAAGTTGATGATGCCGTCGACGCCATGCTTGCGGATGGTGGCTTCGACTGTCTCCGCATCGCGGATATCGCCCTTCACGAAGATATGCCGGGGATCGTCGAGACAGTCGGCCAGGCTGGCCAGGTTCCCTGCGTAGGTGAGGGCGTCGAAGTTGACCACCGTCACCTCGGGCTCCCGAGCCAACAGAAGGCGAACGAAGCTGGAGCCGATGAACCCGGCCCCGCCAGTAACGAGAATCGTTTGCTTGCTCATTGCGGATCTCCTTCGCATGGATAGTCCAGGTTTGGTTTGTGCGAGGAATCTACCGTGGTCCGCAACAGCCGCAAGGCCCCCGGCCCTGTCCGGCAGCGGTGCAAACCCGGTACTGGCCTCTATATTCAACGGGTCAGCAGCTCGATACTTGGCCACGCCCCCGCAAAGCAGGACTCCAGACCATGCTTGTCACCCTTGGCACCGATGCCCCCAAGAATGCCGTCCGCCTCTTCAACAATACCGATCTCACTGGCTGGACCACCCGCAAGGGCGAAGCCCCCGGCTGGCGCGTGGACGAGGACAGCGTCCTCCATGTCGTCCCTGGTACGGGCGATATCATGACCGAGGCCCGCTTCACCGACTTCTTCCTCCACCTCGAATTCCGCTGCCCCGACATGCCCGAAGCCAGCGGCCAGCACAAGGGCAACAGTGGCGTCTTCCTGCAGGGACGCTACGAGGTGCAGGTGCTCGACTCCTACGGCATCGACATCCCCGGCACGGGCGATTGCGGCGCCGTTTACCACCAGTCTGCGCCCCTGACCAATGCCTGTCTGCCGCCCATGCAGTGGCAGAGCTACGACATCGCCTTCCGCGCGCCCCGCTGCGGGGAAGACCATGCCGTTCTCGAACCCACCCGCCTGAGTGTCTTCCTCAACGGCGTGCTCATCCAGAACAACATCGCGCTCGCCGGGATGACCGGCGCCCCCATCGACAAGGCAGTCCACGAGCCCGGCCCTCTCCTTCTCCAGGACCACAAGGATCTCGTCTGCTACCGCAATATCTGGCTTGTCGAGCTTCCTCTCACCGGTTCTGCCACCTACGAACCGAGGTAGGGCGAATGCATGCTCGGGCGCATGTCCTCTCTGCCGGGGGCCGCTGATCCGTTCGTTGGGTGATCGTCTGATCGGGGAACCGCTCGGCGATGCACCTCCCGCATTCGGGGATGCGTGGCACCCACGATACACCATCCTCCTCACACATTTGGCCCAGTTGCCGATCAGAATGTGGGAGGCGCACCGTGTGCGGCGATCTTCGGGTTGCGTTGGGCGTGGTTCTACCCATGCACGATCAGAAAGGCCGGAGCCAAGATGTGCCGGTCTCGGCCCCGCTGCGCGGGGTTGTCGCGGCACACGGTGCCCCTACATTCAGGAGAAAGGCAGCCCTCCCACATACCCCTGGCGCTTGCGGCGGGCGCTGCCTCCAGCTATGCTCTGCTTTGTGTCGGAACACCCCCCCGGAGGATCTACCCATGAAGCGCATCTGTATCGCCTTGGCGGCTGGACTCGCCGCGACTGGTAGCCACGCCCTTGAACTCGCCCGCGATGGCAAGGCGCTGTGTGCCATCGTCGTTCCCGATCAGGCCAGTGCGCCGGTGCAGACGGCGGCAAAGGAATTGGCCACCCATCTGAAACTGGCCACTGGGGCCACCTTCGCCGTCATCCCTGAGGCGAAGGCCGGGAAATCACCCCGCATCCTGGTCGGGCCGTGCCAGGAAACCGCCCGTCGGGTGCCAGACGCGGCCGTGATCGCCAAGCAACCCGACGGCATTCGCCTGCGCACCTTGCCCGATGCCCTGGTGCTGACCGGGGCCAAGCCGCGTGGGACCCTCTATGCGGTCTATACCTTCCTGGAGGACGTGGTGGGGGTCCGTTGGTGGACGTCCACCGAGTCCTATGTGCCCAAGCATGCCACGCTCAGCGCGCCGGATCTGGATATCAGCTACGCCCCGAAACTGCTCTATCGCGAGGCGTTCTACCGGGATGCATTGACCGCAACACAGTCGGCGCGGCTGCGGACCAACGGGCACTTTTCCCGGGCTCCGAAGGAGTTCGGCGGCCACTACGAGATCATTGGCTGGTGCCATACCTTCGAGCGCTTGCTGCCGCCCCAGAAGTACTTCGGGGACCACCCCGAGTGGTACAGCATGATCGACGGCAAGCGGAGCCACAACCGCACCCAGCTCTGCCTGAGCAACGACGAGATGCGCCAGGAATTCACCCGCAACGCTCTGGCTTGGGTGCGGGGCAAGCCCGATGCGGGCATGATCTCCATCAGCCAGAACGACTGGCATGGCAACTGCCAGTGCCCCAAGTGCAAGGCCTTCGACGAGAAGGAGGGGAGCCCGGCGGGGCTGCTGGTCCATTTCGTCAACCAAGTGGCGGCCGAGTTGGAGAAGGAGTTCCCGGACATTCTGGTGGAAACTCTCGCCTACCAGTACACACGCCAGGCCCCGAAGACAGTGAAGCCCCGGCACAATGTGATCGTGCGGCTGTGCTCTATTGAGTGCAGCTACGCGCAGCCGCTGGCCACCGGCGAGCAGAATGTGAAGTTCCGCCGGGACGTTGAGCAATGGCGGGCCGTGGCCCCCCGACTCTACATCTGGAACTACGTCACCAACTTCCGTCACTACATCTTGCCCCACCCCAATCTGCGCAGTCTCGCCCCGGACCTCCGCTTCTTTGTGGAGAGCAATGCGGTGGGCCTTTTCGAACAGGGGGACTCCAGCTGTTCCATCGGCGACTTCGTCCAGATGCGCGCCTGGTTGCTGGGCCATCTCATGTGGAACCCAGATCTGGACGAGAACGCCCTGATCGACGAGTTCCTGAAGGGGTACTACGGACCGGCAGCCCCCCACCTGCGGCGCTATCTGGATTTCCGCGAAGACGCGGTGGCCAAAGCGGGTACCTTCCTGCGTTGCTACATGCCCAGTACTTCGTCCTGGCTCAGCAGTGAGCAGATGGTTGAGGTGTCGGCGCTGTATGCCAAGGCGGAGCAAGCGGTGGCCGATCAGCCGGCACTCGCTGCCCGCGTGCGTCGCGAGCGGCTGGCCTTGGACCATGCCTGGCTGCAACGCTGGCATTCCCTGAAACGCCAGGCAAAGATGAGCGGCAAGCCCTTTGTCGGCCCGGCGGACCCGAAGGCTCTCTGTGACGAACTCGTGGCCCTGGGCAAACGGTACAATGCTAGCAGCTACCGCGAAGGCGGCCAGTTCTCAGGCTACATGGCGCGATTCCAGGCCCGTTTCGGACCGCCGCCAGAGGTCCCCGAGATCTGCCGGAACCTGCCTGAGGATGCCTGGGTGGATGTGCAGGATGGCGAATTCAGACTCCACGGAGAAGGTCGCTGGGTCACCGGTGTGGCCGATCCCAAGGCCTCCGACGGACGCGCGGTCCGCATGCCCGGCAACCACTCCCAATGGGCCACCCAATGGCCGGTTGGCGAAGGCATTGTGGGTGATGCGAAGTGGCACGTATACGCATCCGTGCGCTACGAAGGCGACGCCACCGAAGGCCTAGCCGTGGATCTGGGCGTCTACGACACCGAGGCCCGCAAGGGGCGCGTGCAGCGCCACATCAACGTGCCCGAACTGGTCGACGGCGAGTACCACCTGATCGACCTCGGCACCCACGCTCTGACTGAACGCTGCTACACCTGGATCGCCCCCCCGAACCGCACCGAAGGCGTCAAAGCCGTCTACATCGACCGCATCTTCCTGATCCGCGAAAAGTAGTGCAGGTCATCCCGCCTGCCGGCCTCTCCGGCCGGCGGATGGCCGTCCCGCCCAATGAGACATCCACGATGAAGCGAGCCGCCATACTGACTGTTCTGCTCGCGTCTGCGATCGCGGTGTGCGCGCAGCAAGAGGGAGTCGCGAAGATGTCCTTTCGGAATACCCAGGTCGTCAAGGGTGCCCAGAACTCGATCGTGCGGGAGATTGAGTCGGGCGTGATCATCCCAGGAGAAGCGCACGAGGACCTGTGGGTGCATCCGAATCTGGTGACCGTTCCGGGCAACCCAATCCGGATCGAGCTGGCGTTGCGTTCCACGGATCGCAAAGGCGGCGATCGGCACACACTATTCAACTACTTCCGTACGGACGACGACTTCCAGAGCCTGCAACCCATCGCCAAACCCACGGCACCGGCCTGGCGGCGGATCGGCCTCACCCCAGGGGATTTCGCAGCCGCGCAGGAGGGGGGGGCGAAACTCCCAAAGGGGGATTGGCACTGGGCGAGGAACAGCCTCCAGTTGGACTCCCAGACCATTCTCTATCCCTTCCTGACGCGGGAAGGTCAGCGCCGTTTGGTCCGGACTGTGGTGGCGCGCCGCCGTGGCGAGGAGTTCGTGCCCTTGCACGTGTCGAACGCACTCGCCAACCAGGTCGGGCGCGGACTTCTCGAGCCGCAGATCGCCGAACACGGCGGTAGTCTCTACATGACCATGCGCGCGGAGGATGGTTGTGGGTATCTTTCGGTAAGCGAGGACCGGGGACGTTCCTGGGGGGAACCCCGGGCGTGGCGTTGGCACGACGGGGGGAAGATCCCCATGCATACCACGATGACCAAGCTGCTGTCGCACTCGGACGGTCTGCTGCTGGTCTATACGCGGATACGGCAGGACAATCGCGACGTGTTCCGGAGCCGCGCACCGCTGCATTGCGCCGATGTCGATCTCGCCACGCTCTCCCTGCGCAGATCCACGGAGCGAATCCTCATCCCGAACAAGGGAGTCCCCGTGGGCAACTTCTGGGTTTGGCCCATTGACCAGCGCAAGAGCTACGTGGTCGCGACCGGATGGCCGCGGGACGGTCGCAAGGAGAATGGCGATACGTGGCTGGCCAAGATTCACTGGCAACGACCGAACCAGCAAATGACCGCCGCAGGCCGTGAGGC
>JABGQJ010000305.1 GCA_018648945.1 Victivallales bacterium | reverse complement strand
CTCGCCCAGAGGGAGCTTTGTCAAATAGGGGGGTGCCTTCACCTTCTCGGCGGGGGTGGACCGCTTGCCGGGGATCCACTCCGTAAGCCCGATGGAGGCCGGGTAGCGCCCGGTCATGATGCTGGCCCGCGTCGGCGAGCAGACCGGACAGGCCGCATAGGCGTCCGTGAAGCGCATCCCAGACGCCGCCAGGCGATTCAGGTTCGGGGTCTCGTACACCTCGTTCCCGTAGCAGGCAAGGTCGGCCCATGCGAGATCGTCAGCCAGAATGAGAACGAAGTTCGGCCTGACTGACAGCCCTTGCGCCCGGAGTCCCCCGACGGAAGCACCAATGAAGCCACTGGTCAGTCCAGAAATGAAGCGGCGTCTGCTGAGATTCATCTGGGGTACGGCCTTCCTTGGGTTCGACAGGAAGCCGTCCCCTTTGTCCCCTGGTCGCGATACGCGACCGCACCGACCCATCCGTCCGAGACGGGGGCCAGTGCGTTCTGCGGGGGAAGTACCGGGAAGGAAACGCCCTACTGGCGGACCCAGTGGACGGCGCTGTCGTAGAGTCTCTGTGGGTTGGTGCCGTCCACGTGCCCGTCCAGGAACAGGAAGTTGGCGGTCGTCCCATGGCGCATGCTTACGAAACTGACCGCGCCGTTCGCACAACTGGCACCCCCGGCAACTCCCCTGGCGGCGGCGGGTATGTGGGTCCGGAACGCAGTTCCGTCAGCGACTAGCACGGTGGAGGAGCTGTTCTTGTAGATGGCCAGGGCGCGGTTGCTGTGCGCGCAGTAAAAGCCATAGCCGGTCGTCACATACATGTATGGGGTATAGCCGCCTCGCATGCGCTGGTCGGGCGCGCCCGGGCACCTGACGATGTTGTCATCCCCAGTGTAGGGCTTGATGAGGTCAACCCAACTGGGAGGCTGGTCGGCCCCCCGAGCATGGCCCGGGAGAATCTCGTTGCTGTCGTCCACATACATGAGCACGCCGAGACCAATCTGCTTCATGTTGTTGGTACAGCTGATCTGACGCGCCTTGGCGCGAGCCTGCGCCAGGGCAGGCAAGAGCATGGACGCCAAGATCGCGATAATGGCGATGACGACAAGCAGCTCGATCAGCGTGAACCGGCGGGACTGGGCAGGCATTCTCATCTGTGTTTCCTCACTTCCATGCAATGGGTCGACGTACGCACATCAAACGAGCGGAAATCTCAGGCTAGGCACATCGCGCCGCCAGCCTGCTCCCGTTTTCGATAGTAGATGCTGGAGTATGCCCTGTCAAACATCCGCGCCGCAGAAACCAGGAAGCCCTCCCATCGGCAGACACGCCCTTCGGTTGCCGACGCCGGTTCGGCACGGCATGGTACCACCCCGTTATCGACCCAACGACCGACATGCACCATTCTCTGATCGGAGTTCCGCCCCATGCGCCGCATCGCCGCTGGCTTCCTCTTCCTGGCCTTGATCCTCTCTGCCGACGACGAGCTCGTGCTTGGCGACTTCGAGACAGGCGTGTGGCCGGGTCTTGCTCGCGACACGAAGGTCGCCAAGGTCGGCAAGGGCTCCGGCAAGTGGGAAAACCTACCCAGGACCGGATCGATCCGCATCCCCAGCATGCCCAAGAACTGCTCCCAGTACAGCCGGATCGTCTTCTGGATGCACTCCGCCAAGGCGAACGACCAGAAACTCACCCTCGTCTGCAGCTCGGACAACCCCGCGAACGGGGCCAGGGAGTGGGACTACTTCTTCTACCACTTCAAGGTGAACTGGACCGGCTGGAAGAAGTTCGACCTCAAGTTCAACCAAGAGATCCGGGGCACCCGGAAGCCCAGGGGTTGGGACCAGATCGACTACTGCTCCTTCAATACCGGTGGCTGGGGCAATACCCCGAAGCCAGACACAGTCCTCCACTTCGATGACGTCAAGCTGGTCCGCGATGTGGTGGGGCTCAAGGCCACGCGACTCCCCGCCACCGAGACCAGCCGGCAGGCATGGCAACTGGCCGTCACCAACCATGGGCAGGAACCCCATGCGTTCGCCCTGCAGTCTGGCGCAGCAGAGAAATCCCCCTTCGTAATCGATGGGCTCCCGGCGAAGACCAAGATGATCCCGGCGGGCAAGACCGCCACCTACCGCCTCCTTCTGCGCAGCGGCAAGAGCGCCGCGCTCCCTCCCCTAGCCCGGTTTGAGTTCACCATCCAGGGCCGCACGGCCGAAACGCCAGAAGCGGAACCCGCCATGGTTCTGGTCTCGGCGACCCAGCCCCTGGCTCGCCGTCAACACCCCTTCCTGCTCGGTGGCACCGAGATCTACCAGCGGGCGCTAGACCGGGCCAAGCGCTTCGACTGGGCGAAAGGACAGGTGCAGTCCTACATCAAGATCGCCGATGGCGTGCTCGCGAGGAAGGTGGAGATCCCGGACGAAGGCGGCCAATGGAGCCACCACTACGTCTGCAAGAGGAAATGCGGCACCCGCCTGACTGCCCAGGACGGCAAACATGTCTGCAAGCGCTGCGGCCTGGTCTATACCGGCTGGCCCTTCGACCAAGTGGTCATCGGGGCCAAACATGGTGGCTACTGGCGGTCGGTGCGCGACCTGGGGTTGGCCTACGCCTTCACCGGCAAGGAAGCCTACGCCGAACGCGCCCGCGAGGTCCTCCTCGGCTACGTGGCCAAGTACAAGACCTATCCCATCCACAACTACCGAGGTCAGAAGAGCCGCTCGGGTGCCCGGATCTACGCCCAGACGCTAGACGAATCATCATCCATCATCCCCCTCTGCTGGGGGTACGATCTGGTCTACAACTCACCTGCTTTCAGCCAGGCCGACCACGAGGCCATCGCCGACGAGTTCCTGCGCGAGGTGGCGGCAACCATCCGCCGCCACAATGCGGGAATCAGCAACTGGCAGAGCTGGCACAATGCAGGGGTCGCCGCCATCGGCTTCGTCCTGCAGGACCCCGACCTTGCCTCTCTGGCCCTCAAACAGAAGCGCGGCGGCTTCGAGTACCAGCTCGACAAGAGCATCCTGCCGGATGGCTTCTGGTACGAAGGGACCGCCGCCTACCACTACTATGCGCTGTCCGCGCTGCAGTGGACCGCCGAACTCGCCCACTTTGCCGGGATCGATTACTGGTCCGACAAGCGCTTCCAGTCGCTCTACTCCGCACCGCTGGAATACACCTTCCCCAACCTCTCCTTCCCGGCGGTCAACGACAGCGACGTGTTCTCGATCAAGGGCCGCCACGCCATGTACGAACTGGCCCACGCCCGCACCGGCAAGGCCAGCTACTTGAACGTGGCTCAGTTCGGTGCCCGGCGCAGCCTGAGTGCCTTGCTCTGGGGACCGGACAAGCTTCCTCCTTCCCCCCAGGTCGCCTTGCCCAGCCGGGACTTCCAGGGCCTGGGCTCGGTGGTCCTGCGCAACGGCTCGGGGCCGGATCAGCTCTATGTGCATCTCGACTACGGACCCCATGGTGGCGGGCACGGTCATCCCGACAAGCTGGCCCTCATTGTCTTCGGTCTGGGGAAACAGCTGGCCCCCGATCCGGCCCGTCTGGCCTACGGCGCGCCGCTCCACGGCTCCTGGTATCGCCAGACCTTCGCCCACAACACCGTCTGCGTGGACGAACGCAGCCAGGCCTTCACCACCGGCAAGCTGGAGTTCACCCACTTCACCCCTGAACTCGCCGTGGCCCAAGGCTCAAGCAGCGGGGCCAACAAGGGCGTGCTCATGCGCCGTCGCGTGGCTCTCTTCGGCGGGCTCGTGCTGGATGTCTTCGAGGTCTCCTCGGACCAGGAACACGTCTACGACTACCTCTACCACAACTTCGGCGAACTCCAGCCGGGTCTCGACACAATCCCCCGCAAGGAACCCCTTGCCACCAAGTGGGGCTACCAGCACCTGACGGACATCCGTGCTGCCAAGGCCAGCGATGACTGGTCCGCGACCTTTGCCCAGAAGAACGCCAACGTCCGCCTTCATGTCCTGGGCCAGCCCGAGACTGAGCTCTTCTTCGGCAACGGCATCGCCAACAATCCCCCGGTTCCCTGTCCCATGGCGGTCGTGCGCCGCCGGGGCAAAACCACCCGCTTCGTGGCCCTCATTGAGCCCTATCGCGACCAGCCAACCGTCACCGGTTTCCGGCAGATGAAGACTGCGGATGGGGCGCTCGCCTTCGAGATCCTGCGGGGCAAGAAGCGCACCCGGATCCTCCTCGCCGACCAGGCGACACAACGGACCTTCGGCGGCGTCAGCACCAATGCCCGGGTCGCCCTCGTGCAGAACACGCTTCCATAGGAGAAGCCTACGCTCGATCCCGCAAGGCAAGGGCGTTCGGGGCCATGCCGGCCTCAAGCTCTCTCTTGGGGCGCGAGACAACCTTGTGCCCACTTTCCCATTGTCGATGCATGGCATCTCTGGACATTCTCTCGAAATCCCAATCGTAGGATTCGAGGATGCTCGCCCGTTGCGCACGAACTTCCGACACGACTGGATCGCTACTCATAGTCCTCGCCTCCACAGAGCTCCTCTGGCGTGCAGATTGTCGGCATGAAGTAGCCGGCCCTGGAAACCAGGAAGTTGATTCTTGGCATGATTTCGGCATTGGCGATGTGGGTGCAGTTCCAAGTGAGGAGGAAGTCCACGCTATGGCGTGCGGCGACAGCAATGTGTGCAGCATCTGTCTGCGCCCTTGGCGGGATTACGCCTGCTTCCACAATGCTGGCCGCCAGTCGCAGTACCTCCTCATCAATCTCCAGTAGGTCCAGTTCCCTGATTGCCTCTAGTCGCCGGGTAGCGGCCTGCGCATCCCCGGCAGCTGCTTCATCCAGGACGTACTGCGAAATGAGCAACTCGAACTTCGCCTTGCGGCGCTCCCACCACTGACGAGTGACCTCCTGCTTGGCGGCAACAATCAGGTTGGTCGAAGGACGTGATGTGAGGAAGCTCGGGATAGTCGTTTCAAGGTATATCGAAGGTTTCCGTTCCATGCTCTGCTTCCCGCAGGATTGTGTCCGAAGCCTGGGACCACACGCCCCAGAACACAGCGCAGTGACGAGCCTGACGTACGCCAGATACTTCCATGATGATGCGCATGAGCGAACCAGACCAGTGGCATACAGCACCGTCCTCAAACTACACGGCACACGGCAGATCACAAGTGCGGTTGACGGACCCGTCCGGCCAGCCTACACTGGTGCACCTACTCTGTGGCAGTCTCCGAGGTAGTTCATGTCCGTTCGTACAGGGATCTCTGAGTTGGCGCTGAAGACAGCGCACAGGTTGTCCGCTGTGGATGACCGGGCATTCCAGCGCGGGTGTGTGCTCCTGGCAAGCGCCGGAATGGTCCTCTGGGTCGGCCTGTTCCTGGCCATGCCCGGCCTTTATCCGGCGGGCGTCTTCAAGGAAAACGCCCCATGGCAGGACAAGACCCCACCTGCAATCCGCCTGGTCGGCGATTCGTCCCGCTACCTACTGGGGAGTGAGAACCTCCTGGCTGGCCGACCATTGCGGAACAAGCAAGCGTCCTACCTCGGCTATGTCGTGTTGGTTGCGGGGTGCGCGGGAGCGGGGATCGGCCTGCCCGGAGTCGTGGGTGCTCAGGTTCTCTTCGCTCTGCTCAGCCTGCCGTGCCTCTACGGGCTGGCACGGCGATTGGGGGGACGCTGGACGGCCGCGGTGGCTACGCTGCTCTACGCGGCGAATCCGGAGGTGGCGGCATGGCATACCATCATTCAGACCGATTCGCTCTACATTTCGTGCCTGCTCATTGTCATCTGGCTATACGCCAGGGCTCGGGAGGGCGGCTGGGCGAGCGGAATCGCAGCGACCCTCGCGTGTGTGGCGGTCGTCTTTGTGCGTCCGAATGGCTGGATCGTGCCCCCCGCCCTTGGCATGCACGCCGTGTGGACGGCCCGGAGCTGGGCGCGCCCGGCCAAGATTCTGTTCACCGCGAGCATGGTGGCCCTGCTGCTCGTCGGGGCCATTGCCGTGCGCCCCCTGCGACGGGGACTGGATGCCGAGGATCCGGCCCGCATGCTCTACCAGGGCGAAGTGCTTTGGGGGCACGCGCCGTGGCGGTTGACCATGCCGGAGAAGCCGGAGACCGCCACGACCCTGGGCCATGCCTTCGCCTATGCCGCCCGGCATCCCTTCGCCTGTGCGCGTCTGGCCCTGGCCCGGGTGGGGGTGCTTCTCGTCCGCGTGCGGCCCGGCTACTCCTTCAAGCACAACCTGTTCGTACTGCTGGTATACCCGCCTCTGCTTCTGCTCGCCCTGCTCGGTGCCTTCGCCACCTGGCGAACCACCACCGGCGGCGCGATCGTGGCCGTCATCGCCGGGCACATACTCACAGTGGCCCTCACCTTTGCCCATCAGGATGGCCGCTTCTTCCTCTATTTCTTCCCGGAAATCCTGATCTTGGCGGCCGTCAGCGCAGTCGCCTGGCTGGGCCGTTGGCGACGGCGAGGCATGGAGCACGTCCAGCCAGCCACCGCAGAGGGTCACACAATCAGCTCGAACAGGGTCGTGTCGGGGGTTGCGAAGGAGTAGCGGAACTGCCGGTCGCGCACCGGAATCACGCGATCCGTGTAGAGCTCCCTGACTTCACGACATGCCCTCGGCAAGGTGATTGTCCGCTCCCCGCCGGTCGCCGTATGCACCGCCACCAGCCGTTCGTTGGCGAAGACCGGAACCTCGTCCACGCAGTACATCGTCACGCCAGCCCCGGCGGCGGCCTGCTTCAGCACCTGCGGGGTCACATCCGCATGGCTGGCGGCGTATGCCGCCGTCCACCCGTCCCGGGCCACCGTGGCGACTCCGGGCGTGCCGTAGGGCGTGCCGGTGAGCGCTGCCACGCGCTCGGGATCAAGGCTGCAGCCATCACTGAGCCCCGGGGCATGGACGAACAGCAGCGTGCGCCCGGAATGGCAGACGCACCGCTTCAGCAACTCCTCCTTCTCGGGCGTGAGCTCGAATAGGCCTGGGAACACGAGCAGTCGGTACTGCTCCATGTCCGCCCTTGCCAGATCATTGAAGGAGAGAACTTCGAAGGGCGCGCCAAGCCGGTTCAGCTTGTTCCGCGTGCCCTGGTAGATCTCTGCCACCAGCGGATTCTGGTCGTTGACCAGCCGGGCGCTTCCCGGATCGACCACCAGGGCCACCTGCGCCAGGCTCTTGGCAGGCAGGGCGGCATAGCGGTCCCAGAGCGCCTTGCTCTGCGCGACCACCTGCATGGTCTCGGGCGTCTTGAAGACCCCTCCCCACATGTCGAAGCACCAGAGCGAGGCGTGGTTGACGATGGCAAGCGAGAACTCGCGCTTCAACCCCGCATTCGTCTCGGCCTGGTCCTGCCAGGGGCTCATCCAGCCGATGGAGACATACTCGTCGAGATCGCAGTTGTAGGTTGGCGTGCGATGATCGATCTCGTGCAGGAACCCCTTGCCGTCCAGCACGCGCGTACCGTTCGGGACCATGAAGCCGCTGCCGCCACCCATCAGGCGGTCGCCGTACGTGCCGGGGCTGATGAAGAAATCGATGTCCGACGAACAATACAGCCGCTCGTATTCCAGATGCCCGCCCGAGACCAGGCGGGAGTGGGTCAACTCAAGGATGTAGCCGAAGAACATGCCGATCTGGCGCTGCGACGAGATCAGCGACCGTGTCTTCCCCGCAAAACCAAGCACGGTATCGACGATGAGGTCGCCAGCGAACTGCGCGTAGTCGATGGTGTCCTTCTCGGTCGCGGGATCGCGGATGAAGTTCTCGAACGAGGCGCGGTCCAGCCGGTCGAACGAGGGCACCGGCACTGCGGGCTTGCCGTGTTCACGAAGCCAGCCTTGCCATGCCTGCGTCTTGGCGCGGCCTGCCGCACCCCGGCTGTAGTCCATCCATTCATCGGTCTGTCCGCAGGCCAACAGGTAGGCCTTGATGCGGTCTCCGTAGCGCGCTTCCACATGGCTGACTAGGGCCTGGAGGTACTCGGCCGTCGCCTTGCGCCATTCCGGATTGGCACAGGCGCAACTGAGCATGGTGAAACTCTCGCACTCCGCGCTCTGGCCACGCAGCGAGAGCTGGCGTTGCAGCCAGATCGGCGTGTTGAGGTCCACCATGCAGATAAATTCCGCCTTCGGGTTCAGCGCCAGCACATCGTCGTACTGTCGGTCGAGCGCGCCGAAATCGTAGGTGTCGAACCATCGCCAGACCAACGGGTACTTCGAATAGGGCAGCCCGAGGGAGTTGTCGGTGTTGGCGGCAAAAATGCACACCGTATCGACCCCCACCTCCCTGAACTGCCGCATGGCCTCGAATTCGGGCCAGAACGAACGATAGGCAAACGCCACCGGTTCCCTCGCGACGCCCTTGGTCAATGCCGTCGATTGTGCAGGAGTCTTCATCTGCTCACCCTATCCATATCGCGCCGAACGCCAAGTTACGGAATCACTGAGCGCGCAACTATAGGGGCAAAGCCGAGGAATGCGCACCAGGACAGGAATCAGCCCGCCATCCCTACTTCGTGATGAACTCCAGGGCACTGAGCACGACGGAGTCGCCGGGCTTGCCGCTGGCGATGCCGAACTTCACCTGCCAGGTCTCGGTGGGCTGCGAGAGAACCACCTTCGAGAGCGGAATCTCCAAGACGCCGGTCTTCGCCGAGGTGGTCGTGTGG
>JABGQJ010000304.1 GCA_018648945.1 Victivallales bacterium | reverse complement strand
CGTGATCAATGGTGTTACCTATGTGCACTGGTATGACTGTCTCAGCCATCTCGCGTGTGGGATCGACGCGAGAAACTGGCGTGACGGGAGCACTGGCTGACCGGGCCGGGGTGGAGCCGAGTACCCGTGATTCCGAGATAGAGGTGTCTGGTTTCCCACATGGACAGGGAGTAGAGTTCTGTTACTCACCCCCCATCTCACCATCCCCCGTTCCCCCGTTCCATCATTCCATCATTCCATTCCCCCATCCGGAGGAGACCATGCCTTCCCGCCCCAACATTCTGTTCATCTTCAGCGATCAGCACAACGCGCGCGTGCTTGGCCGCGCGGGTGATCCGGTGATCCGGACGCCGAATCTGGATCGGTTGGCGGACGAGTCGGTCGTGTTCGCCCGCGCCTACTGTCAGAATCCCCTCTGCGTGCCCAGTCGCACGACGCTGATGACCGGCCAGTATTGCCGGACCCATGGGCTCTACGAGAACCCGGACATCATGGAGCCCAACTCGCCGACCTTCCCGCGTACCCTCGCGACGGTGGGCTATCGGACCTGCTTGATCGGCAAGGCGCACTTCAATGGCGAGCAGTTCCACGGTTACCAGCAACGGCCCTACGGCGATCTCTATGGGCAAGGGCATCAGCCCGATCCCTGCCGAAAGCCGGAGTTCGGCGAGGCGGGACTCGGTGGGATGGTGGAGAATGCCGGGCCTACCGGGATCCCACTGCCCCTCACCCAGACTGAGATCTGTGTCGCCGAGGCGGCCAAGTGGTTGCAGGCGCACTGCGGACTCCATGGTGCCCAGCCATTCTGCCTGAGCCTGCACTTCGACAAGCCCCACTTCCCCGTCCGTTGTCCCTCCCGGTACTTCGAGCATTACTCAGGCTGCGTGTCGCCGCCTCGTGTGCCCGAAGACTATGCCGAGGCGGCCGTGCCCTTTGTGCAGCGGGCAATCCGTTGCTTCGGGGGCAAGAGTGACGAAGTGGCCGCGAATTGCATTGCCGCCTACTATGGCTGTGTGGAGTGGGTGGACGATGCCATCGGCCGAGTGCTGGAGACGTTGGACCACCTGGGATTGGGCGAGAACACGGTGGTGATCTACTCAGCCGATCATGGGGATCTGCTCGGCGACAAGGGGGCTTGGAACAAGACGCTCTTCTTTGATTCCTCCTCGCGGATTCCGCTCATGGTGCGCTGGCCGGGGGAGTTCCAGCCGCGCCATGCCGACGACCTGGTTGGCCTGATCGATCTCTTTCCCACGCTTTGCGACCTGGCCGGCGCGTCCACCCCCGACCAGTGCGAAGGCGAGAGTCTGCTGCCGGTCCTGCGGGGAGGGACGTTGGCGCGCGACCACGTATTCTGCGAGAGCGTCTTCCTGGGGTTCCCGGAGGCAGCTGGTTGCATGGTTCGGCGGGGGGACTGGAAGCTCTCGCTCTACCTGGACGGCAGCCGTGAACTGTACAATATGGCAGCCGATCCCGACGAATGGGAGAATCGCAGTGGCGATCCCGCCTGCGAGGAGATTGAGTCCGATCTGTACCGGCGAGTCGTGGCTTTCTGGTGCCCGGACGAGCAACGCGACCGGGTGCAGCGCACTCCCAAGGTCCGTCGTCAGAAGCACTGTTTCCCCTACTCCAACCAGTTCATGAGTGGCGATGGGATCGTCTTCAGTGGCCGTCCATAGGACTTGCGGATCGGGAAAGCCGTGGTCTTTTAGCCCCAGAGAGTTATCACTCTTCTTGCGAGGCCCGGAATGACCCTCTGTCGGATGCTTACAGTGGTTGCCGCAGTGACGGTGCACACAGCCATAGGAGATGAGACCATGCAGATGAAGGTTGATCGCTACCGGTATATGGATCCCATGTTCGAGTGCGTGCGCATCGTCCTGGCACAGCGTGGGGAGGCACACTCTCCTGCCTACATCCAGGGCATTTCCGGGATGGCGTTCCGCATGGCGGGACCGTGTCCGTGTGCGCCAACGTGCAGCAATGCCATGGAGCCAAAGGAACTGATCGAACGGCTCGGCTACGAGGCAGAGGAGATCAAGCTCGGCAACGTACCGAAGGAGAAGCTGGACGCGGCGGTGGCGGACACGGTGGCCAAGGTGAAGGACGAGATTCGGGCTGGGCGAGCCGCCATCGTCTGGCATGCGTTCACCAATGCCGAATTCGACGTGGTCAGTGGCTTCGATGACATAGAGAAGGCCTTCATTGGCTATGGCAGCTACAAAGGGAACGACAAAGGGCCGGCGCGCGGCCCAGAGACGCATCTGGGTACCTGCGGGAATATCTGTCCAGTGGTCGGCGCGATTCTCGTGAAGGGGAAGAAGGGGGAACTGGATGCTCGGGAAGCAGAGCTTGATGCTCTGCTGGAAGCCATTCGTCACGGGCGGTCGCCGCGCGACCGTTTCCTCGCGGAAGTAGCGACGGGCGAGATACCCTGGCGCTTCCAGAATGGACTGGCCTGCTACGACGCGTGGATTCGCCAGTTCGCGCTGGACCCAGCGCAGAAGGTCCCGGACGGGGCGGGCAATCACTACCCCCTCAACGTCTATGCCAGTGTGCGGCAGGCGGCCCCCGAGTTCCTGCGTTCCATCGCGGCGAAGTATCCTAGAGGGCAGCAGGAACTACTGGCGGCAGCGGCGTGTTTCGAGAGGGATGCTGCAGCCTTGCACGGTGTCCAGGAGCTCTTCGGTGGCTGGGGGCCAAAACGCTGGAAGAAGCCGGAACCGGAGAAGGCCAGGGCGACGATTGCGCTGCTCAAGGAAGCAAAAGGGAATTACGCCGAGGGCATCGACCATCTGTCGGTGGCCTTGCAGAGCGTAGACCCGGAACGTGCGGCGCAGAGCAGGGCCTTTGGCCGCGTGCGGCGGCAGAACGGGAAGGTGTGGATTCGCGACGTGGCGCGACTGCAATTCGATCGCAAGCGGGACAACACGCTCTGTGGGGCGCTACACCAGGCGGCCCTGAAGAGCGAGCACCCCTACTCCTACAGCGACCTGATGGGGCTCTCCGGACTGGCGTTCCGGTTCCGCTACAGCAACGGGAGGACGAAGACTGGCTTCTGTCCCTCCAGTGCCATTGGCGAGATGCCGGACGAACAGAAGGACCTGGCGCGACGGACGGGCTGGGAGATGGCGTTCGAGTGGCAGGAGCCGAAGGAGGATCCAGACGGGATTCGGTCGAGGATCGTGGCGGCGATCGATGCCGGGAACCCCGTGCTCTGTTACCCGCCTGTCTGGAACGTTGGGCTGATCTATGGGTATGAAGATGAAGGCCGGACGCTGCTCGTCAACGACTATCTGAGCGACGAGTTCCCAAGCCGCGTGCCCCTGCTCAAGATGGGCCCCATGCGGCAGACGCTGAAGACGTGGACCCAACCCATGCCGATGGAGGAAGCCCTGGTCGAGACATTGGCGCAGGCGGTCAAGAATTGGCGGCGTGAAAAACACCACGGCGGCCTGCCCGGGCGTGAGTACTGGTACGGCAAGGCAGCGCTCGATGCGTGGATCGGGGATCTCGTGGGTTACGAGGCGCTTCCGGAGAAGGACGTTGCCGGATTGCGGGGTGTGGATGGCTGGATCTACCACAGTCTCTGGGATGCCCGGCAGGCAGCGGCGGTCTTTCTCAAGGAGTGGAGCCTGGCTGCGCCCACCACGCAGGAGGCGCTCTCGAAGGTCATCGAGATCTACCAGCAGGAGGTGGAGCTGTTGCAGCCATTGGTGGTAGCCAAGTACGATGGGGGGAAGCGTGAGAGCTACCTGTCCGCCGAGGAAAGGAAGCAGCAGATCGGGATCCTGCGCAAGGCGAGCGACCTCGAAGAGCGGGCCATCGCTGCCATCGAGCATTTGGTGGTACGGACCAGACAGAACCGGAGATGACCGTGCCCGAGAGCGAATTCACCTTCCTCAGTCCGAACAGCGAGCCCTACCCCAAGTCGATCACGGCTTTCGTGGTGGCTCCGGAAGAGACGGGGCCGGACACGGGGTTGATCCACTTCGCTCACGGCTGGGGCGGCAACCGCTTCCAGTATCGCGAGATGATGCACGACTTCGCGGCCCGCTACGACCTCGTTTGCGTCGGCACCGAGTACCGTCAGAGCGGCTACGATTTCGACCCCGAGCGAGGGCTGGGCGCCTACCGGCCCTATGATGCGAGCCACTACCAGGTGGTGGACTGTCTGCTCACGGTACGGGAGGCCCTGGCTCGCTTCCCCGTGAATCCCACCCGCCTCTTCGCGTTCGGCGGCAGCCAGGGCGGGCACATTGCCCTGCTCATGGCGGAACTGTCGCCCCGTACATTCGGGTTGACGATCGCCGGTTCCGCCCTCACCTACATCGATCCCGCGCGCATGGAGTGGACCGGGCGGCTGATGTCCCCCGATGAACTGGCGATCCGCGATGCCGTTCGCATGGCCCCTCGCATCGATTGCCCCGTCGTCCTCATGCACGGCACGGCAGATCTCACCGTTCCCGACCGGCATACCCGGGTCATGGAAGCGGCGCTGAAGCGGGCAGGCAAGGAAGTCGTCTGCCGCTACATCGAGGGTGGCGGTCACGGCCTTGAGCCCGTCACCACCCGCCATGTGGTCACCCGCGAGATGGCCGACATCTATCTGAGGACAGTGCGGACCGATGGCACCACGGTCTTCTCCCGCCGGGAGCGGGTGGAGATCCCCTGCGTTTCCCGGACCTGCATCATCGACTGGTCCCGCGAGGGCAGGGATCCGGAACTGATGAACTGGGAATAGGAGAGAGAAGATGAAGAGGAGAGCCTCGATTGGGCGGATCATTGCGCGTGTGCTTGCGGTCGGTGCATTCGGGTTCGGCGTTTGGTTTGCCTGGGAGTGGTGGCATAAGAAGCATGAGGTCGAGGACGCGTTCAGGGAGGAACTTGCCGTGCTGCCCGATGTGCTGGGGGCAGTTGGCACGATCGAGGTGCCACTCTCGTCGAGGCACTATCCCAGTCATGGGCACATTGTCGTGTTGGAGCCCGGCGAGGGAGTGGGGATGGGGGAGGAACCGCGGAAGTTGCTCGCTGGGCTCAAGGGCAATGCGTGGCTTCTCCGCAAGGGGGAAACCGTCGCGCGCGAAGTCGGGTTGGCACCGAACCTCTTCACGGCATCTTGGTGGGATCCGGACAGCAAGATGGAGCTCCCTGCCCTGAGGACGGGGACCATCCCGCTGGGGGAATACGTGCTGAAGGTGTCGGTTGAGGAGCCGGCCGAGGAGCTGGTTGGTGTCTCGCATCGCCTTGTGGTCCGAGGCCAATACTGCGGCCTGGACCGCATGGTGCCCTTCGTGCACGGGGTGATAGCCTTCGTGCTCCTCCTTGTTGGCGCCATCGCCACCTTCGGCCTCATGGCAACGAGAAAACGCTCGGTTGACGACATGGACAGCGGCTCGCCCGAAGTTGAGCCTTCCCCGTAGAGCCTTCCCGGAGTTGCGCTATGATGCACGGACGACCCGTGAAGGGGCATGACTCGTGCCCCTAATCATCTCCCTTTTTGGGGAATTGAACCGAGTCTCGGGGGCGAACCCTCGGTCGGGATGGGTTACATTGTGGGCTTGTTGCACGATTCCAGCCAAGTCCCAGTTCCTGGAGAACGATTCATGCTCTACGCGGCCGAACGAGCCGAGACTGCCTATTTCATGCGCCGACTCTACCGCCAGTGTCTGACCACCACCTCCGGGGGAAATCTCTCCCGGAGAGTGTCGGCGGACGAAGTGGTGGTCACTGCGTCGAAGAGTGACAAGGCCGAGCTCCATCCCGAGCAGATCGGGATCGTCGGTCTCGATGGCGAGAACCGGACCCCCGAGCTGGCCTTGAGTATCGAGACGGGCATGCATTTGGCGATTTACCGGGCGTTGCCGGATGTGCGGGCTATTGTCCATGCCCACCCGGTGACCGCCTCCGCGTTCTGTGCCTCGGCTGTGCCACTGAGCACGCATTACACGGCCGAGGGGTACGCGATCGTGGGCGATCCGGTGTTCGTGCCCTATGAACTGATGGGCACCGAGGATTTGGCTACACGCGTGGCAGACGGGCTGAAGGACGGTGCGCTCTGCGTGTTGCTGGAGAACCACGGGGTGTTGACTGTGGGGCAGACGCTCTTGCAGGCCTTTGATCGCTTGGAGGTGCTGGAAGTGGCGGCGCGGCACACCGTGCTGCTGAGTCAATTGGGGCAAAGCCGGGAACTTCAGGCTCCCCAGTTGGCCGAACTGGACAGGTTCATGGGGCGCGATCCGGCCCCCCGCGCATAGGAGATCGATGATGGAAGACCTATTCCGACAATTGCTGGAGAAGCTGGGGGAGGATCCCGAACGAGAGGGTTTGGAGCGGACACCGAAGCGCATGGCCGAGGCGTGGAAGTTCCTCACTCGCGGCTACAATCAGGATCCGGAAGACGTGGTGAATGGGGCGATCTTCCACGAAGACTGCAACCACATGGTGATCGTGCGCGACATCGAGGTCTACAGCCTCTGCGAGCACCACCTGCTGCCCTTTTTCGGTCGTTGCCATATCGGCTACATCCCTCGGGGTGCGGTGTTCGGGGTCAGCAAACTGGCCCGGCTGGTGGATTGCTTTGCTCGCCGCCTGCAGTTGCAGGAACGCCTGACGCAGCAGATCGCCCGCTTTGTGATGGACCACGTCGATGCCGAAGGCGTCGGCGTGGTGATGGAGGCGCGTCATCTGTGCATGATGATGCGCGGGGTGGAGAAGCAGAACTCCCGCATGGTGACGTCTGCGATGCTTGGCAGTTTCCACAACTCGAACGCCACGCGGACGGAGTTCCTGCAACTGATTCGCATGAAATCCGATTAGAGGCACACGCATGAGTGACGGGTCCACCGAAGGGCGCGAAGACAGAGCAGGCCAGAGTCAGGACCATCGGCCGAGCTTGTCGCCAGGGACGCTGGGGTTGCTGGTCGTGGCTGTCCTGCTGGCCCGAGTGCTGGTGTGGATGCAGTCGGACCTATGGTATGATGAAGTGGTGACGCTCGTGGAGTTCGCGATTGGCGGCGAAGGCAGCGGGATTTCCCGAGTGTTCCGGCACTACCCGATCGCGAATAACCACATGGTCTTCTCGGCCATCGCCTGGGTCTGGGTGCGGTTGGTTGGCTTCACGCTGGTGGAGCCGGTGTTGCGCGCTCCATCGCTGATCTGTGCGGTGTTGGCCGTGGTCTGTGTGTGGCGCTTCTGGGGCAAGTCCTTGGGAAAGCGGGTGGCGGTGTTTGCGGCACTGGCATTGGCGGCAAGCCCGGTGCTGAGCCCGCTGTTTTACCAGTTCCGGGGATACTCCCTGTCGATTCTGTTGGCCGTTCTCGCCACGGCGGGTGCCCATGAGCTTTCGCAGGGGGAGCTTCGTCGCGGCGCGTGGCTGAGCATTCTGCCATGTCTGCTGCTGCCGCTAGTCATCCCCTCGAACGTGCTTCTGGTCGCGGCCTTGGCGCTATATGTGCTGCTTGCCCGGGGGGGCTCGGCTGGCACGCGGCTAAAGGCCGGGGTGATCTGTGGGGTGCCTGGCCTGCTCGGAGCCTCGTATTACCTGACTATCTGGCCCCAGTTTCTGAAGGTGATGAAGCAGACGGCCGGCTGGTCCAGTGGCTGGTTAGTGGCAGGACACCTACTGCTGGCGTTGGTCGCGCATCTGGGACCGGTCTGCATCGTTCTGGCGGCCTCTCTGTTTGGTCGCTCACAACTCGTCGGCCAGGCTCGGCGAGAGCGCCGCGATGCGGCTGCCATGGTCGCCGCCTGCGCGCTTGGCGTGATGCTGGGAATCCTGAGTAGCCAGAGCGCCCCGTTCCCTCGGGTGTTCGCGGTGTTCTTCGTGCCTTTGGGGTGGGCTGCGTTCCGGCTCTGTCGGCAGGCGTCGTTCTGGCAGTCGAGGAGTCCCTTGCTTGCCGGGGGTGCTATCCTTATCTCTGCCTTCGCCTGGGAGCAGGGCGCGGATCTGCTGACTCGGCGGCAGGTGGCGGCGGGCGAGCACCCGCAGAATCTCTTGCAGCAATACTACCGGGGTGATTCCGAGCTGGGCGGACTGGTTGGAGAGCTGCGCCAGCGCAAATTGGCCGACTCTGTCCTGGTCCTGACCAATGCGCACGATTTCCGGACCCTTGACTTCTACTGGCGGAGCCGAGGCCTGCCCACGGAGGCCAGTGGTTCCGAGCGTGGCCCTGGCTTGCGCAGGGTGGTGGCTGTGAACGACAACAACCGCGTAGCGCTGTGCCGCGAGGCCACGCAACGCAACCTGCGCCTGCTGGTTCTGGCCCACAGCGAAGAGGGTGCAGCGCGCATCTTCGGCGAGTGCGAGCAGATCGGCCAGATCGAGAAGGTGCTGGTGCTGGGCTCGCGAGCCCTCTACGCGTTGGTGTCCAGCGGCAGCAATGTCGGTGGACCTGTCGAGCCGCCGGGCAACAGCGCCCTGCAGCTCTAGCCTGGGGAAGGGCCTCTCTACAGGGCGATCTCCGCGATGCCGAAGGGCTGTAGCTGGCCGGTATATTCCTTGCCATTCAGGCTGAGGCGGTAGTCGGTGGCGAGACCGCAGAATTCGGCGACTACCGCGTGGCCCCGGTCGGGGTCCACGCCCACTAGGTGGACGTGTTCCGGGGTCAGCTCTGCCAGAGCCTTCTGGCCGGGAGAGAGGGTGGAGGTCTCGACCCAGCGGGGGCCGGTGG
>JABGQJ010000303.1 GCA_018648945.1 Victivallales bacterium | reverse complement strand
TACAATGGGGTGAAAATGGTCAAGAAGGGGGCGGTGCCACTCTCGACTGCAGAGCTGGAAGGGCTGCGCGATGCCATTCTGGCCCGGCCCAAGCCCGACCTGCCCGAGACGCTTGACTTGCGGGAGGACTTCGCCCGCATGATCCTGGAACTGGCAGGACTGTCGGCAGAGACTGATCTCGGGTTGGCTGAGCCGCTCCGTGTCTATGTGGAGGCTGGCAACGGCGTGGGTGCCGTGGCGTTCCGGCCCATCGCCGATGTGCTGACCGCAAGTGGGCAGTTCTCGTTCGTCTGGGGCAACCCTGAGCCGAACGGGGGGTTCCCGCACGGCGTGCCGAATCCATTGCTGGCGGAATACGTGGTGGGAATGGGCAACGCGGTCCGGGCTGCCGGGGCCGACCTGGGGGTGGGGTTCGACGGGGACGCGGACCGGGCTGGCTTCGTGGACGAGTTGGGGGAGAGTATTACGTGCAGTCAGATTCTGGCGTTGCTTGCTCCCCAACTGGTGAGCGAGAGTGGGAAGGCGGCCCCCGTGGTCATGCGCAACCTGTGCTGCAGCGAGCTGCTCCGGGAGATCTTCCCCGTCGATGGGGACGTGGAACTGGTGGATACGCCGGTGGGCCATGCCAAGATCAAGGAGCTCATGCGTAGCGACCAGTACCGCGACTGCGTTGTCTTCGCCGGGGAGCACTCCGGGCACTATTTCTACCCGCAGTTCCACTATGTGGACAGCGGCAATCTGACCACGCTGCTGTTGCTCAAGGTTGCTGCCGAGGCCAAAGTCGAGGGTCGCCCGCTTTCCTCTCTACTGAGCGACTGGCGCGAGCGCTACGTGTGGAGCGGCGAAATCAACTATGGGTTTGCCACGGATGGCGAGCTGCTCGCCGTGCTGGACGCGCTCTGCGCGCGGTACGCTGAGCAGGGCGAGCGCCACGGGGTGCGGATTCAGGAGGACACGGGCTACTGGCGTGTCTACCGCGCTGGCGCAGGCGATGCCTACGTTGCGGCCAAGGCGTGGCCCCAGGATCTCAAGTTCCGGATCGCCACGACGGCGGATGGCACCTCCGGCTGGTGGTTCGTGGTCCGCCCCTCAGGCAATGAACCCAAACTGCGCCTGAATGTGGAGGCCTGGGGGCCGGCGGCAGCGCTGGCCATGGTGGCCCGACGGAACGAACTTGCCGCGTTCCTGATTGCCCGTGGCGGCACCGAGGTCAGCGGGTAGAAGACGGGGCCAGCCGCGACACCCCGCCGGGGAGACCGGTCTCTCCGGCCCCCTCGTGGAGGCCGCTGCTGGTGCGGGAGAGTAGCACAGGCGTCTCGCCTGTGTCTCCCCACTACCCCACCATCATCCGACGCGCCGTCCCGCCCAAGGTAGGTGCGGCACGCCCGGATCATGCCCGATCCTGGCGCACTGCCCGAAGGAAGATGCCCCCGTCTTCCTGTCCCCATCTTCCGCTTGCATCCGACTGTTCCTTCAACTACCCTCCTTTCCCACGGGCCAAAGGGAATCCCTGTCCCTTCGGTCCGGGAATGGTGTAGCTGCACCCTTGCAGGAGTCTGTTCATGCGCACCGTGACCTTGCTTGTCCTGATGTCCATGTCTGGCGGCGCCCTTGCCCAGCAAGCCCTGGACCTGCCTCGGGCACTCGCCGCCCCCACGGGCATCGTTGCCCTGCTTGGTGATCTGGACTGTCGGCTGGCCCTGAGTATGGCCGCGACCACCAAGCACATCTACTATGTCCAACTGGCCACCGCCCAGGAGGCCGAACAGGCGCGCCGCAAGGCCGCTGCAGCAGGGCTTCTGGGCACCAGGATTTTCGTGGACAGCGGCAAGCTCTCCCATCTGCACCTGGCCGACGACCTCGTGGATCTGCTCGTGGTCAGCAAGGGGATCAAGTTCTCCGATGCCGAGGCCCGGCGGGTGATCAACCCCCTGGGCAAGGCGATCTTGGGTGACCGTGAAATCACGAAGGAATTTCCCCGGGGCATTGACTTCTGGACCCATCCCCAACATGGCCCGGACAACAATCCTCGCGCCCTCGACCAGATCGCCCGCGCCCCCTACCTGACGCAGTTTATCGCCCAACCCAGCTGGTGCCCCATGCCCCAGGTCTCGGTGGCTGCCGGGGGACGCATGTACAAGGCCTATGGACATATCGCCCATCGTCGGCTGCACCAGCGCTGGCTCAACACTCTGATTGGCGTCAACGCCTACAATGGCAGCATTCTCTGGGAGCGCCCGCTGCCCGAGGGCTTCATGATCCATCGCAACACCATGGTTGCTACGGACGGAGGGCTCTACATGGGCGACGCGGAATCCTGCCGCGTCCACCATCCCGATACCGGCGAGATCATGCGCGAGATTGTGGTTCCCGCCGGCATTGCCGATGGCTCGGTGTGGAAATGGATGGGCTTTGACGATGACGTCCTCTACGCCCTGGTAGGCGGCAAGGAGATTGAGCCGCGCACGCGAAAGTCCAACAACCGTGGCTATGGTCACTGGCCCTGGGGCATGTGGGACGGTCATGACTTCAAGGACCCGCGCAGCAACTTCGGTTTCGGCCGGACCCTGGCGGCCTTTGCGGCCAAGACCGGCAAGCTGCTGTGGTCGCATCGTGAAGAAGACTTTTTGGATGGTCGCGCTGTGTGCATGCGCAAAGGGCGCATCTACGCATTTTCGCCGGGCCGGCAGTTGCTCTGCCTGGAGGCCAAAGACGGCAAGGAAGTCTGGCGCAACAGCACTCCGGAACTGCTCAATGCCGTAGGCAAGGACGGCAAGGCACAACTCTACACCACGGGCTTTTCCACCAGCTATTACATGAGCTGCAATGATGATGTGATCCTCTTTGCCGGACCTCAGCGCCCCAATATGGTTGCTGTGTCAACGGCCACCGGGGAGTTGCTCTGGACCTACAAGCAGGGCAATTTCCAGGCCGTGTTCCTCGACACTGACCTGTTTGTTGCCGGCGGTTCGCGTGACGAGAGGGCCAGCTATCGTCTGGACATCAAGACCGGTAAGCAACTGCACAAGCTGCGTGCGCGCGCGGGCTGTACCCATGCCACCGCCAATCTCGACAGCGTCTTCTTTCGCGGCGGCGGCACTGTCCGCATCGGCATCGCGGACAATAGTGTCAACCACATCACTCCCATGCGACCACCTTGCCAGGATGGAGTGATCACCTCCAACGGTCTCTTGTATTGGGGACCGTGGATGTGTGGCTGCAGCCTGAGCCTCTACGGACATATCAGTCTGGGGTCACGCAGCACCCAGGGCCTGGTGGGCACTGACCCGCAGTTGCAGACCGCGACCGTGGACGCTGCTGCCACTGCCTCGGGACCGGAGGTCAAGCCGGGCGACTGGCCCTGCTACCGTCAGACACCGGCCGGCAGTTGCCTGACCCGGCACAGATTTCCCGCCGCCCCGGCACCGGTCTGGAGCTACCAGACCGGCGGTCCCATGCCCAGCGCCCCGGTGAGTGTGGGTGAGATGATCTACCTTGGCGACCGCAGCGGTGCGATTCGCGGAATCGACGCTGGCAGTGGCAAAGAGAAGTGGCAGACCTTTACCGGCGGCATGGTGGTTTTCCCGCCCTTCATTGCCGAGGGCCGCGCCTACGCCGGTGCAGCCGATGGCAAGGTCTACGCCCTGGATGCAGGCACCGGTCAAGAGCAATGGAGCTATCGCATTGCTCCCGCGCAACGCTGGATCCCGGTGTTCGGGTCACTGGTCTCGACCTGGCCGGCGGTCGGCGGGGTCGCGGTCGCCGACGGCAAGGTCTACGCAGCCGGTGGCATCGCCCATTACGACGACACCCATGTTGTGGCTCTGGATGCCGCCAGCGGCCAACTGCTGTGGCACAATGGCAAGTCCGGGGTTCTGTCAGGTCGCACGGGTAGCGGCATCAGCCTGCAAGGCGCCCTTTCGCTGCAGGACGACACGCTGCGCTTCGTGGGTGGCAACCTCTACCCGGAAGCGATCTATGATCGCGATACCGGCAACTGCGAAACCCGGCCGATCCACGGTAGCTGGTCCAGAACCCCGAGCGCCTTTGCCGCCTGGTATCCGGACCAGTCCCTGCCCGAGCTCTTGCACAAGTTGCCCGATGGCACCCAGATTGAGTCAGACTGGGGCCGGGGCAACGGACCTGCCCCGCTGATGCGCGCGCATCCCCTGCCCGCCGGGGCCTCGAAGTATGGTTCCAACCGGGTCCGGCAGAAGTTCATCTGGCGGGACAAGGGGCGCCACATCTTCGACGCCTTCCTGATCACGCCCGACATGGTGATCGCGGCCGGCGCGCGTGACGACCAGCAACACAAACTGATTGCCTTTGACCTTGCCAATGGTCGGCAGCACTGGTCCATACCCCTGCCCGACCGCGTGGTGAAGTGGGGCTTGGCAGTTGATCGCCAGGGCCGCATGCTCATCAGCATGCGCAACGGAGCGGTCTGGTGTCTCAGATGAGGAAACGATGCAATGAGCAACGGATTTGATGAAGCCAGGGGGCAGTGCATCTTCTGACTCTCAGGTCTTCTGGCTGATTCTTGACGCAGCAAGTCCCCCTCTCCCTGCATGGGCTGTTTCCTCCTTCGTGACCGGGGCATCATTGCTCCGGAATTGTGGGGGAGGACCGGAGCAGGGATGCTCCGGCTACGCAAGAGATGATCGGCCCGATCGGCCGCCAACTCGACCACACGCTCTGCCGGAAGGACACCAACCATGTGGTCGGGAAGCCAATGCAATGCGACAGAGAGCCCGCCTATAGGCCTCTGTCCTCCATAGGGCAGCAGGGCAGGGGCTAGAGGTAGCCCTTGATTGCTGAAGGGCCGTTGGACGATCCATGGCAGAGCAGGCATGGTATGGCTCGTCGGTTCCATAGGTGCCTGCCTCTGCTCAGACTGGTTTGGTCAGTGGACACGCCATTGAGCCTTGCGCCTGCGAGCAGGGGAGTCGCCCGAACGCCGGAGATCCACAGATGTCCAACGGTGCTCAGGTGAAGTGTGGTCGATGCGGGTCCGTGATCCCCCACGGCGAGGGGTTCGTTTTCAATCAGGATCTCTCCCGGCTCGTGAAGGGCAATCCTGGCGTTCTGGATCTCCTCAGCGGCACCTCCAGAGTCTGGCCGGGCTGTGGCGATGGCGAGGCCCGCAAGCAGGTCATTGTCTGCCCTGGACACTGCCCGAGCTACCTGGCGGACGCAGAGGAGGATCTGGACGTCGCCGGGAAGGCTGCGCGGACCTGGTGGGGACGACACGTGTTGGGTGAGGAGGTCTACATCACCAGGGAGATGGCCTGCGATCAGGACGATACGGAGCCTGCCTCGGGTACGACCGGTTCCCCGGGGAAACTCCCCGCCAATCTACGCTGTAGTGCGTGTGGCAGAAGACCCAAGGCAAGCCCCAACGCATCCTCCCGAGTCTCGCAGCGCGTGTTCTCGTCACATTGTATGTACTGCGGCGAAGCCCTTGTTGAGGACCCGGAAGGTCCAGGCGGGAGCTCTCAGAGTTCGGCCGGGGCTCCGCAGAAGCTCCGCTGCCTCGCCTGCGGTTACGTCATGCTGGTGACCGACCCCGACAACGCCCCGAGCCGCTGCCAACGGTGCGACGACCGCATGATTCAGTACATCGATGACGACGTCCAGATCATTACCATTGGCGGTTCCGGTGGGAGCACGCAGGCCACAGTCACTACCGGGGCAGACCTTCCCGCTTCCACCGACGGCGCCCCCTTGCTACAGTGCTTCGAGTGTGGGAAGCAGCAGGACCTTCCCGCAGGCGAGCCGACCGACCACAGGGGGCTGACCTGCTCCTTCTGCGACAGCACGTTGACGGCGGTCATTCCGTTTGACCAGGCACCGCAGTGCCGTCAGGCCAAGGAGATTGGCCGGGAAGGCGAACGGCTTTATGGCGAAGAGCAGTATGAAGAGGCGGCCAGCATGTTTGGCGAAGCACTGGCGCTATCGCCGCAGGACCCGGTCCTCCTCCTTGATCTGGGCAATGCTCTGGGCATGGTGGGGTGGCGCGATCGCAGCAAGACCAAACTGCGGGAGAGTCTCGGCCACCTCAGGGAGGCATGCGATCTATACCCCACCTACGAGCGTGCCCAGCGCAACCTGCAAATCACCGAAGCGAAGCTCGCGGAGTTGCTTGATGCGCAGAATCTCGTATGTGCAGTCTGCGGGAAGAGCGCTGAGCTGGCACGCCTCTCCGGCAATCTGATCTGTCGGGACTGCAACCACGCAATCGAGGCCCAAACTGCGGGCTCACTGTTCGGTGGGGAGATCCCCGCAGCCATCCAGGCCGCATGGGACACGACATGGGCGGAGAGCGTAGTGGCCGGGACGGAGCCGGCAGAGCCCGAGGACGAGGCTGCTGACCACGACGAGATCCGTGAACGCCCTTCGGCGCCGACGCTGTCATCTCATGCAGTGGGGTGGACGATTGCGCTGATCGCGGTGGCCTTGGTTGTGTTCGTCCTGAACCGCAGGACTTCGGAGCCCGACAAGGCGGCGAGACCCGAGGACGGAGCCGCTCGCCATGTCCCGCCGGCGCCGGTGGCGGTCGATATCGAGGCGATCCGGGAGAAACTGCTTGGGGAATGGGTGCTTGATCCGGGATCTATCAAGGAAGCCTACACTCGTCTGGGCGAGGTGACGGATGTGAACGCAGAGCTCTACACGGCTCTGCGCCGCAGCAAGCCCTCGCTCAGAATCGACCGGACGACCATCACCTGGACCGACGTGTTGACCGTCGGTGAGGGAGGGGACTCAAGCGAATCTTCAGACACGTCGGTCTACCGCCTTGAGCAGGTCCACTCCACATCCCCGGATGTGCAGATCGCCCGGCTCGGTAGTATTGACAAAGAAGGGAAGCCGTTTGCCATCCGGGAACTGGACGCCAACCGTCTGTGGCTTCTGAGGGGAAGGAGAAGGAGGGAACCCTACTGTTGGACGTTCGTACGGAAGGGAACCGCTCCCAAGCGGCCGTCTCCCTCCGAAAAGAGGAACTACGCCGGACGCTACCGGAAGCACACGATTGGTGAGGACCGACCGGCCCGCCTGACCAACTCAATCGGCATGGCGTTCGCCTACGTGCTGCCGGGCGATTTCCTGATGGGGAGTCCCATCGAGGAGGAGGGAACTGATCGTGGTGCCACCGTGCACCCGGTGCGCATTACCCATGGTTACTACCTCGCAATCACCGAGACGACTCAGGCGCAGTGGGAAGCTGTGTCCGGTCGCCCCAGCCCGATGCGCTACGGGGGGGGTAAACACCCGGTCCGGGGGATCAACTGGCACGATGCAGTGATATACTGCAAGAGGCTGAGCAAACGGGAAGGGAAGACGTACCGACTCCCGACTGAAGCCGAATGGGAGTATGCCTGCCGGGCGGGCTCACGGGGGGCCTTCTCTGGCGAACACGACACGTTCGCTTGGGACGTCGGCTTGCTGCTGGATCAGGGATGGTGCCGAGTGAACTCCAAGGGGTCGCCCCAGCCGGTGGCGACCCGTCAAGCGAATGCCTGGGGTTTCCATGACATGCACGGCAATCTGGCAGAATGGTGCCATGACACAGGCGAGAGCTACTACTCCCAAGCGCTTCGAGAGGTGCTGCTGAAGCGACAGTCCAAGGAATTGTCGCCGGCGGTCCACTTGGACGCCGCCGTGAGGGCATTTCTCGCTGGGACCAGCCTGGTGGACCCCGTGGGCGTCACGGAGGATAAGCGCTGGCCAGGAAGAGTGCACCGCGGCGGAGCGTGGCTTCGCTCTCCCGTGGAATGCCGGAGTGCCTGTAGGAGTACTGCCTATTCCACGGATCGCCGGGGGTCGCGAGGTCTCAGAGTCCTTCTTGAGGATCCATCCCCCTACATCATCCCCGCCAACGGCCCGGTGCGTTAGCAGCGCCGAGCGCGGACAGGGGCTTCGGAACAGTGCTTCGGAGCCTGGGGAGAGACTGATCCGGCCCCCCGGTCTGCGCGTGACTGTCTGGGTGACCAGCGGCGGGCACGCTTGAGCCAAGCGCCCCAGGAGCGCTCTGGCTACCGAGCCACTCTCTCGGGCAGCGACTGGCGAAGCCGCGCCACGATGGGGGCGACCTCGGGCTTGCCCGCGATGTTGGTGTACTCGTGCGGGTCGGTCCGGTGGTCGTAGAGTTCCTCGAACCCGTCGCGGTAGTGGATGTAGTTCCAGTGTTCCCAGACGACCGCGTGGTTGTTCTTGCCCATGGTGATGACGGCGGGGATCTCGCGTGGGGCCTCGGGATCGCGCAGCAGAGGCAGCAAGCTCTCGCCCTCAAGATCCTGGCGGGGGCGTAGGTTGCACAGTTCGATGAGCGTGGGGTAGAGATCAAGGAAGGACACGGCGCGGTGGCATAGCTGTCCAGGCTTGGTGACGCCGGGAGCTTGGATGGCCAGCGGTGAGTTGGTGGACTGATGCCAGAGGGTGAACTTCTCCCACTTGCCCTTGTCGCCTAGGTGCCAGCCGTGATCGGTCCAGAAGACGACGATGGTGCTGTCTCGTTGGGGGCTGCGTTCGAGCGCCTGCATCACGTGCCCGACACAGTCATCGGCAAAGGTCATGCAGGCCAGATAGCCTTGGACGGCCTTGCGCCACTCGCCGTGCTTGCGCATGGCTTCGACAACCGCGCTGGACCAGTTGCGGCGGAACAGTGGCCCCACGTCTCCCAAATCGTCTTCGGGTACTTCGGGCAG
>JABGQJ010000302.1 GCA_018648945.1 Victivallales bacterium | reverse complement strand
CACCCGAGTGGGCTTCGTAGTAACTAATGCGGGGCATCCGTGCGGGATTTCGCGCGCCGCCGGGGAAGTTGGGCTAGCCAAGACATCCTGACCTCCGACCGACAAGGTGTGGCAGACTTCCCTGTCTGCCCCTGGAAACTCCGCCGGGATCGATGCTTTGCGGCCCATGGTCTGTGGTTTGTGATCTGGGTTCTCTGGGAAGGGCGGGGAGGGAGCGAGGCACGCCAACAGACGAGCGTGGAAGCGGCGTCTCGCCGCTTGTCCCCCCACATCCCACGCCCTGCGGCTGCCAACAGCGCCTTTTTCGGTGAAGAGCAGCAAGACAAGCGGCGAGACGCCGCTTCTACTCTAGACTTCGTCGTACTGCGTGCGGCGGATGACTTCGTCCTGCATGCCGGGGGCCAGGCGGACGAAGTAGTCGGTGTAGCCGCCAATGCGCACGACCAGATCGCGGTGATCCTCGGGGTTCTCGCGGGCGGCGAGCAGGATATCGGCATCGACCACGTTGATCTGGGTCTCAAACCCACCGCGACGGAGGAAGGTCAGGACCAGCTCACACAGGCGGTCCCGGCCGCTCTGGTCACTGAACAGGGACTTGGGGAACTTCATATTGAAGGCGCTGCCACCGATCAGCGGGGCGTGGTCCCACGATGTGGTCGAGAGCACGGCGGCGGTGGGGCCGCAGGTTTCGCGGCCCTGGGCCGGGCCGCAGCCATCGGCGAAGGGCGTCCCAGCACGGCGACCGTCGGGCGTGGCCCCGCATTCGCCGCCCAGACGCTCATGCATCACCCAACAGAACGCCCCAGGCACATAATGGGTCTGGTCCGGGGGCATGGGGTGACGCTCGCATTCGCCGCGAACGAAACCGACGATCCCGTCGAACAGGCCATCGATCTCGGCAATGGCGTTCCCGTATTTGGGGTAGCTCAGGAAGCGCCGCCGCACGGACTCCTCGCCCGCGAAGTCCCCAGCCAGAACGCGCAGCAACTCGGGGAAACCGAGCAGTTCCTGACCATAGATCTCCTCGCGGACCACCCAGAGGGAGTCCACCAAGTTGGCCAGCCCCACGAAGGAGCATTCCACCCAGTTGTACAGCGCGCCGCCATCGTCAATGTCACGCCCGCGCCCAATGCAGTCCTTGGTGAAAACGCTCTGCATGGGTTTACGGCCGTGCGTGCGCCGGCCCTGGCGCTGTTTGGCCTGATGCTGGGCGGCGGCGGCGATGCGGGTACCGAGGCGGTCCCGGTAGGCAGCGAGAAAAGTGTCGAAATCGGCGGCAGGGCATTCGCTCGCCGCTTGCGCCGTCAACTCCTCGCAGAGGATGCCGCAGGTGCTGAAGTAGGGGCTGGCCACCCAGACATTGCTGCTGCCGACCGGGGTGATCTCCACGCAGGTGGAGTTGATGTAGTTGCAGGACTGCTCAGTGGGAACCCCATAGGAACGGAGGCCACGCTGAATGGTCTCGTCGCCGAAGAAGGCGGGGTTGGCGCAGCCGTCGGCCACGATCTCGGAGGCCAAGCGGGGCAGATCGGCAGGCGTGCCTTCGTGCCAACAGACCCCCACCGTGGGGTAGACCAAACCGGTCCGGCGCAGGGCTTCCAGGCAGAGATAGGACAGGGGATTGGTCACATCGCGACCGGCGGCATCGCGACCACCCACCATCACCGACATGGCCAAGCCATCGGGAATCAGCTCGTTGATCAGGATATAGAGCGCCTCAATCAGGGCCAGGGCCTCGCCTTCGTCCAGACGACCGGCCGCCACATCGCGCTCGTAGAAGGGCAGCAAGGTCCGGTCCAGATGGCCGGAGACGACGAGCCCGATGCTGTCACCAAGCATCGCGGCCATGTCCATGAGCCAGGAGAGCTGAATGGCATCGCGGAAGCTCTGGGGGGGATCGGTCTGCAGACGGCGGCAGGAGTCGGCGATGGTGCGCAGTTCCAGCTGGCGCTCTGCGGTTGCGTCGGGGATGGCCTGTTCCGCAGTCTCGGCGGCTTGCCCGATCATGGCCGCGAAGCCTTCGAGAGCCAGCAGGAACGAGCGATACGCATCCGCCTGTTCGCCGCTGGCCTTGCCCAGACGAGCCCCGATATCGGCGCACATGCCCGCCACGCCGCCGGCGAAAAGTCGGGAGCGGGCCAGCTCGCAGTGCCCCGTCTGGCCAGTTGGCGCGGTGAAGGTCGCGAGGTACTCGCGGGCTTCCCGGTGCTCGTCTTCGGACCAGCTCAGCCGGGCCATGCGCCCGATCAGCAGCTCCTGTTCATCCAGTTCAAAGCGAAGGGCCCGGAGCGTTTCGCGCACCGCATAGCCGCGCCGCACCTGCCAGGATTCCCCTTCGCTGGCGCGCAGGCCGCGCGCAGTGGGCACGGACCGGTCGGGAGCGCCTTGCGGCTTGCGCACCAGGCAACGGTCCCGCAGAGTCTTGATCCGTTCGGCCCATTGATCCTGGCGAGTGGTTCCAGTGACCGCCATCGTGGCTGCTCCCGTCGTGCCTATTTGCGCTCGTTGATGACCTTCGCACCCAACTCCGTGAGCCGGTCGATCCAGCCGTTCACCGTCTCCGCTTCGGGAGACTCGGCCACGGCCCGGTAGGTTCCATCAGCCCCGAGCCGTTCCAGCTTGCCTTCGCCCAGGCGATGGTACGGCATGATCTCCACGCCTTGGCAATTGGGCAGTTCGTTGGCCAACGCAGCCAACGCCAGAAAATCCGCCTCGCTGGCGTTGTATCCAGGCACCATGGGCAACCGCAAGAGCAGTTCCACCCCCCGATCGTGCAAAGCCCGCACGTTGGCCAGAATGGTCTCGTTCGAGACCCCAGTGAGGTCGCGGTGCTGCGCATCGTCCACTGATTTGATGTCATAGAGCCAGAGATCCACGAAGGGCAGGAGCCGCTCGATGCGCTCGAACGGGCCATACCCAGAAGTTTCGACGGCGCAGTGCAGTTCCTCCTCCTTGGCACGCCGGAGCAGGGCCTCGCTGAAATCGATCTGCATCAGCGGTTCGCCGCCGGAGAGGGTCATGCCGCCCTTCGAGGTCTCATAGAAGGGTTTGTCCTTGAGCACTTCGGCCAAGACTTCCTCGACGGTCTCCTCGCGGCCGATCACCTCCAGGGCCTCGGCGTAGCACTTCTCCGTGCAGGAACCGCATTCCACGCACTTGTCCCGGTCCAGCAGATGCCCGTCGTCGGTCATCCGATGGGCCTCATTCGGGCAGCGCTCGAAACAGAAGCCGCAGCCGATGCACCGCTCGGGCATGAAGGAGAGCTGGGGTTTGAGTGTGTTCGACTCGGGGTTGTGGCACCAGCGACAGCGCAGGGGGCAACCCTTCAGGAACACGGTCGTGCGGATTCCCGGTCCGTCGTGGATCGAGAACTTCTGGATATCGAAGATCATACCGGTCATGGGATGAGTCCGTGGAATACTGGAATGCTGGAATACTGGGATGCTGGGATACTGGAATACTGGGAGGGCGGGAACATCGGGATGGCCAGAGGGAGCACTGCCATCATTCCAACATTCCAACATTCCAGCGCGCCAGCGCACAAGCGCGTCAGCGCAGAGAACTCGGGCGACCATAGTGGCCCGCATGTTTCGCACAAGCCTAGGGCGCGCATCTTTTGCCTGCGTTGGGGGAGTGTGGTACAGTGGCCCGTCGGCTAGGAACCCATTACGGAGACTGAATCATGCGTCACGCGATCGCCCTTGCTCTCGGCTTTGCGTCCTTCACGCTCTTTGCCGCCCCCGAGCGGCCCACGCGTGGTCTGCTGGGACACTGGGATTTCACGGAGGTCATGGGTGGCCTGTCGCCAGACGGCTCTGACACAGGCGACGATGCGGAGCTACAGGGTGCCAGCCAAGTGCAGGGCCCCTTCGGCAAGGCCCTGGCCTTCGCCGGCAACGGGGCGGCGGTCATCATCCCCGGACTTCCCGAATTGGACGGCAGCGAGGAAATGACGGTTTCCTGCTGGGTTCTCTGGCAAGAAACCGGGCAATACCCCAACATCGTCAGCGGTGGCGTCTGGAGCCCCGGCGGCTTCCTGATCTTCGTGAAGGACGACACCTGCAGCTTCCGCATGGGACGTCCGGGCCATAGTGCCAGCCGCGCAGGCGACCGGTGGCGCGAGATCAGCTCGGGACTCGTCCGGAAGATCGTCATGGGCCGTTGGTACCACCTCGCCGCCACCCTCAAGCGACCCAATATCGTTACCTATGTGAACGGCAAGCGGGTGGGCGCCGCGCGTTGGGACCACCCCGTTGGGCACGAAGGCGACATCCGCCTCGGCACCTGGGGCGGCAAGAACACCCACAAGGGGCTGATCGACGAGCTCAAGCTGCACAACCAAGCCCTGACTGCGGCGGAAATCCAGGCCGAATTCGCCGCCACCCAGCAGGGACGCAATCCCGAGGGGCAGTCGCCAGCATGGCAACCCGCCCCGGAGGACCGCAACCGCGCGCCGATCATCGCCACCTACAAGACCGCAGCCAGCGAGCTGACCGTAGACACGCTGGGACGCATCGCTTCCCTGCGCTCCCTGCCCGATGGGCGCGAACTGATCCGTGCCCCCATGCCCCTCGTCGCCCTGCAACGCGAGCGCCGGCGTCTGACCGGTCGCACTTGCCGCAAGGAAGGCGATGAGCTAGCCATCACTCTCCGCCGGGGCGGCGGGGAAGTCAGGCTCAAGATCACCCCGCGCAAACGCCATTTCCGGATCGAGCTCACCAAGGTCCCGGAAGGCGACTCTCTGACCTTTGGCCAAGTCGCCGCCGAGACCACGCAGGATGCCGGCACCATGGCCGGGCTTCTGGCCGACGACACCCATGGCATCTGCATGCGGGCGCTCAACCTCGATACCAAGGTGCAACTGACGGGGGGCCGCCGAGGTCTCGCCGCCACCACCTACGCCGAGCACGGCCTGGGCAACGGCGCCATCGCGTTGGTCGCCAGCAGGCGCGAGGACTTCCGTCCCATTCTCCAGGAAGTCGCCGTGACCGAGAAGATGCCGGTATCCAAGCAGGGCGGCCCGTGGGCCATGGGCGCGGAGGAGACCCGGGGCTCCTATCTCTTCGCCCACGTTACCGAGGCCAATGTGGATGCATGGATCGAGGTCGCCCGGCGTGGGGGATTCACCAATCTGCACTACTCGGGTTGGGGAACATCCCTCGGCCACTACAAGCCCCGCAAGAGCGCCTTCCCCAACGGGATGGAAGGAATGAAGGAAACGGTCAAGCGCATCCACGATGCCGGACTGAAGGCCGGCATCCACACCCTCACCGGCTGCATCTCCACCAATGACCCATGGGTCACTCCCGTCGCCGATCCCCGCCTCGTCCCGGATGCGTCCTACACCCTCGCCAAGGACCTCGGTCCGAAGGACACCGAGATTTTCCTGACCGAGCCCTTCGGCAACCACGACGTGGTCTGGAGCTATGCCGGCAACGGCAACGTGGTCCGCATTGGCGGCGAAATGATCCACTACACCGAGATCGCCAAGACCAAACCCTACGCCCTGCGCAAGTGCATCCGGGGCGCCTTCAGGACCCGTCCCGGCACACACCAGGCCGGGGTAGCTGTCGACCACTTGCTGCAGCGCTACCTCGCCTTCTACCCCGAGCAGAACAGTACACTGGTGGGCGAACTGGCGGATTGCATCGCCGAGGTCTTCAACACCTGCGAGATGGACGAGATCTACTTCGACGGTTCCGAAGGCATGCGCCACTGGCGGGGCATCCCGGTCATGCGCCACGCCATCTTCAACCGGCTCAAACGACCGGCTCTGACCGAAGCCAGTTGCTGGGGGCATCACAACTGGTGGTTCCACTCGCGCCTGGGTGCCTGGGACCATCCCAAGTGGGCACCCAAGCGGTTCACCGACATGCACATCGCCTCTGCCGAGAACCACCGCCGCCGGGATCTGCTCGAACCCCAGCTTGGTTGGTGGGCATTGACCGGCCCCTCCACCATCAGCCGAGGCATGTTCCCCGAGGAGGTCGAGTATTTCATCGGCAAGACCATGAGCATCGATGCCGCCATGTCCATCCAGGGCGTCAATGTGGGCAGCCGTCCGCCCAATGCTCGGCAGAGCGAGTTCTTCACGATCCTCGGCTGGTATGAGAACCTGCGTCTCTCCCGCTACTTCACCGACGAGACCCGGCAGAAGCTGCGCGAGCCAGGCCGCGAAGCCCGCCTGCGCCAAACCCCCGACGGGAACTGGCAGTTCCGCCCCCTGGCCACCAGGAAGCACCGCGCCACCTCGATGCCCGCCACTTGGCAAATGCAGAACCCACACGCCGAGCAACCCCTCCGGCTCCGCCTGGAATCCCTCTACGCGGTCGAGCCCTACGACTCCCCCCAGCACGTCACCATCACCGACTTCGCGGATCTCAAGACCTTCGGCAAGCGGGGGCAAGCGGCGGGCGTCAGCCTGGCTGCGTCGCTGGATACCAAGCGTACCAAGGAAGGCCCCCACTCGCTCCGTCTCATCGCAGCCAACAAAACTGCCGAACGCAATGCGTCGTGGGCCAAGTTCGGCACCCACTTCCGCCCCTATCTCAGTATCCGCCCAGGCGAAGCCCTCGGCCTCTGGGTTCACGGCGACGGGAGCGGCGCAATCCTCAACGTTCAGCTCGAGAATCCGCGCGAACACACCCACAGTTACGCCGAGCACTACATCGATCTGGACTTCACCGGCTGGAAGTACGTGGAGATCCCCCTCCGCGAGCGCTCGGCCGACCGCTACCACGACTACAAATGGCCCTACTACAGCCAGCACGGCATCTTCCGCAACCGCCTCCACACCCACGTGGTCAGCGAGCTGAATCTCTATCTGAACAACATCCCCACGGGCGGGCAGGTCGAAGTTCTCGTCAGCCCCATCCGAGCTCTGCCCATCCGGGCCGTGCCGCTCGAGGATATCACCCTCACCGTCAATGGCGGCAAACCAGTGAGTCTCCCGAATTGCACTGTCAGCGGCGACTATCTGGAAGTGGATGAGACCCAGCAAGGCACGGTCCGCGATGCCCGTGGGGTTGTCCTCAGCACCTTCCCTCTTGGCTCAGACTGGCCCAAGCTCCGCGCTGGCGAGAACACCCTCCAACTCACCGCCAAGACGACTGCTGGCTACAATGCTCGCGCTGAAGTGACCCTCCTGGCCCTGGGCGCGCCCTTTGGCGAACGCGCCCCCGCCGACCGGGTGGATTGGGCCCGCCTCGGCCGCGAGCACGGGCGACCGCGGACCATCATCGGCACCAAAGCGACCACCTGGGATCTGCCCGTTCGCCGGAATGCGAAGAGCGCCAGCTTCGAGTTCGACCTACAGCTATCGAACAACATCGGCAACCCCGACCTCCACAGCCGCCCCGAGAACACGGTCATCGAGCCCTGTGACGACCCTGCCCTGTTCCAGCTTTCCCAAGTCAACACCTACGCCAAGTACGCCTACGATGCCGACTCCAAGGGCGTCCCCGCCAAGCCCGGCGTCACCCACGAGCTCACCCTCGCCACCGATCGTGCCAAGACCGGCAAGGCCTTGCGCTACACCGCCACCAGCAAGCGCGCCGACAATGGCGGTTGGGGGGCCAAGGGACGCCGGTTCTCTCCGCCGCTCGACCTCTCGGGTGGGAAGGGAATGGGCTTCTGGCTCCATGGCGACGGCAAGGGCGAGTCCTTCAAGGCCCAGATGCGCGATACCAAGGGCATGTGGCACGACATGGTCACCCGCGTAGACTTCACCGGCTGGCGCTACATCTCCTTTGCCTGGGACAAGCTCAGGCTCGATCCCAGCAAGGTCGAATACATCATCTTCTACTACAACGGCATTCCCGCCGGGGCCACGGTCACCTGTGTCGTCGACGACCTGCGCGTGCTGCACACCACGTTCCGCATCCCCAACCCCACCATCGAGGTCAACGGCACCCCCATCCGCCTGCCCGTCTCTCTCGGCAGCGGTGAACAGCTCCGCATCACCCCTGCCGCCTGCGAACTCCGCACGACCGGCAAAGCCGAGAGCGTTCACCTGCCCCAGCCCATGCCCGATCTCCGCCCCGGGCCCAATCAGCTCCGTCTCCTCCTCGACCTCCCCGCCGGGGTCAGTGCTCAAGCCTCCATCACCAAGATCTACCCAACGGAGTAATCTGTGAAGCCAGCCACCTCCCCGTCTCGCCGCCGACTGTTTGCCATGCTTGGTCCCTGGCTCGCCTGCACCGTGCTGCTTGGGGCACCCGCCCAAGACGCTACCCGTGCCCTCCCCTCGCCCACCCCGGGCTGGCCCCAATGGCGCGGCCCCCACCGCGATGGGGTGTCGATGGAAAAGGGGCTTCTCCAGAAGTGGCCCGAGGGCGGCCCGAAGAAGCTCTGGGCAATCAACGGCATCGGCAAGGGCTTCGGCTCGCCGGCCATCGTCGGCGATACTATCTACATCGCCGGCGATGTCGGCGAGGAACTGGTTGTGCTCGCGCTGGACTTGGCGGGGAAGGTCAAATGGCGGACGACCAACGGCAAGTCCTGGAAGAAGTCGCACCCCGGCGGACGGCCCACCTGCTGTTTCGATGACGGGAAACTCTATCTGGTGAACGCCCATGGCCGCCTGGCCTGCCTCAATGCCGCCGACGGCGCGGAGCTCTGGGCAGTCAACATCCTGGAGGACTTTGGCGGCAAGAACATCACCTGGGGCGTGAGCGAATCGGTGCTGGTGGATGGGGATATGGTCTTTGCCACCCCGGTCGGCACCAAGGCGTTGATGGT
>JABGQJ010000301.1 GCA_018648945.1 Victivallales bacterium | reverse complement strand
GTCCTATCGGCTCGACACCCGTGCTATCCCGATCACGCTCTCCGCACGGACGCCCCAAGGCCTGCGCCACGGCATCCAGACCTTGCGCCAACTGATGACCCGCATGCCCGATGGCGTGGCCGTGAAGCGGGCCCTGGTGACAGATTGGCCGTTGATGCAGTGGCGCGGCTGGCACCTGATCGCCCCCGAGAACAGCGCTGCCCTGCCCGAGGCCAAGCAGCTGATCCGGACGATGGCGGCGCTGAAGATGAACTGGGTCGCCTTTCAGATCGACAACCGCCTGCGCTACGAGCGCGACCCCGATTTGTCGCGCAGCGAGAGCGTGCTCACCAAGCAGGAACTACGCGAGTTGGTGGCCTTGACCGAGAGTCTGGGCATGGAGGCGATCCCCATGACCCAGTGCTTCTCCCACTTCACCTACTTCACCGGCAAGGAGAAGTACCGGGACTTCGCCGAGGTCCCGGTGCCCGATCCCAAGGCCCGCTGGAAGCAGTGGAACTACTGTCCGCGCCATCCCGAGGTACACGAGAAGCTCGTGTTCCCCCTGATCGAAGAGCAGCTGGAGTGCTTCCCCAACGCCAAGTACTTCCACGTGGGCCTGGACGAGATCACCTTCGAGCCGATTGGGGTCTGCCCCCGCTGCAAGGGCACGCCGGGCGGCGAACTCCTGGCCGAGGAAATCCTGCGGCTGCACGGTTTCCTGAAGAAGAAGAACTTGCGCATGTGCATGTGGGGCGACCAGTTGCTTGTCGAACACAACGGCAAACCGCCATACAACACGGCCGCAGCTCTGCCCAGGATCCCGCGCGACGTGATCATGTTCGATTGGCACTACGGAGCGCAGAGCTCCTTCCCCAGCCTGGGCTTCTTCAAGAAGCAGGGATTCGAGGTCATCGCCAGCGGTTGGTACGAGCCCCTCAATGTCACCCGCTTCGCCTGGGAGACCAAACAGAACGATCTGCTGGGCTACGGTGGCACCACCTGGTATGGCATGCACAACATCCGCAAGGAGATTCGGCTGACCACGGGCATTCCGCTTAGCGCCGAGTTCTCCTGGTCGCCCCGCGAGCCCAAGCTCGACGAGCTTGGCTTCGAGCCGAGCGCCATTTTCCGGCAACTCCACGACAGTCCGTCCACGCCCCCCAAGGAGTTCCTGCCCCTTGATCTCAGCGGCTGCGCCAATCGCCGCCTGGCCGACAACGAGGACCGCACGGGCTGGCTTGGCGATGGTCCCGACCATGATCTGTCCAGTCTGCCGACGGCCCGGCAATGGCTCGCCAACGTGCCCTTCGAGATCCCCGCCAAGGGTACCCAGTGCACAGTCCTGGCCCGGAACGAGGATCCCAATCCCGCCCTGCCGAACCGCGCCTGGCAGATCCCGGTGGCAGCGAAGGTGAAGGGGCTGGCCTTCCTGCACACCTGCGAGCGGCCGGCCACCTTCACCCGCCATATCTACGACCGTCGGAAGGTCAATCCCGGCACGCTCGGTAGCTATGTCATCTACCTCGCCGACGGGCGAGAGGTGGTCGTGCCCCTCCGCTGGAACAAGGAGATTGCCGACTGGAACAGCCAGCTTGGCCCCGCCTTGGCGGAGACGGCATGGCAAGGCAAGACCAAGGGCGGCGCGCAGATCCGGCTGAGCGTGTTCCGTTGGCAGAACCCCTACCCCGACGTGGCGGTCGAATCCATCGACTTCGTGTCCGGCGCGGACAAGGTGCGCCCGGTGCTGATCGCGGCAACGGGGTGGCGGTAGAGTTTCCCGCGTTCTTTCTCGAAGACTTCGCGCGGTTTTCGCGATGCCTCCGTCTATATGGGTAGAAACCCGAACGACAGGAGACAGCCGTGAACACCTTCAACTACTGCGCGATGGATGCGGTCGGCCACGAGTCCCAAGGAACCATCGAGGCCATGACCGAGCAGGCCGCAAGTGAGAAGATCAGACGGCAGGGGCTTTTCCCCACCCAGCTGGTCGAACGTGCTAGCGGGGGGGGCGCTCCGCGCAAGGCGGTGGCACCAGCGGCGGCCGGGCACTTCTTCGGTCCGCGCCTGAAGGGCAAGGCGCTCTGCGATTTCACTCGCCAGCTCGCCACGCTCCTTGACGCAGGCATGCCCCTGTTGCGGGCGTTGCGCCTGCTTGAGCAGCAACAGACCGACCTGGGCGGGAAGCAGGTGATTAGCAGACTGGGGGAGGCCATCGAGGGCGGCAGTTCGTTCTGCGAGGCCCTGGGACAGCACCCGCGCAGCTTCGACCGGCTGTACGTGAGCATGGCCCGCGCAGGCGAGATATCGGGGGCGCTGGACCAGGTTCTCGACCGACAGGCGGAGTACCTGGAGAAGCGCCGCCGCATCGGCCGGAAGGTGCGCAGCGCGCTGGCCTACCCCGCCATGGTCTGCACGGTGGCGTTGCTGATCACCGCCGGGCTGATGATCTTCATTGTCCCCAAATTCGCGGCGATGTTCGAGCAAATGCTGAACGGCAACCCCCTGCCGGACCTCACCCGCTGGGTGATCGGGGCCAGCAACATCCTGATCCACCGCTTCTACCTGATTGCCATGGGCCTCGTGGCCGCTGTGGCTGCAGTCCGTCTGGCCCGGATGAACGAACTGGGTGCCCAGGCGTCAGACCGGTTGCTCCTGCGCCTGCCGGGGTTCGGCCGCCTGCTGCGCATGTCCGCCTGCGCTCAGTTCTGCCGCACCCTGGGCACCCTCGCCCAATCTGGGGTACCCATTCTCAGTGCGCTGCAGATTGTCCGCAATGCCAGCCCGAACCGAGTCATTTCCGGAGCCGTGCAGAAGCTCCACGATGCGGTCAAGGAGGGCGAGAGCATGAGCGGCACGATGGGGAAGACCGGGGCCTTTCCCGCCGTGCTTACCGGCATGGTCCAGGTCGGCGAGGAGACCGGGGCCCTGCCCGAGATGCTGACCCGCGTGGCGGGCACCTACGAGGAGGAGGTGGACAATGCCGTGGAAGCACTCACCTCCCTCATCGAGCCGGCGATGATTGTCGTGCTGGCCGTCCTCGTCGGCACCATCGTCATCGCGCTGTTCCTGCCGCTCATCGACCTGATCAAGCTACTCTAGCTGAACGGGAAGCGCTGGAGGCTGGCTTTTGGTCCAGAAAGGAGATACAGTGAAATTGTGGGCTCAATCAGACGGGAGTAGTCGCGCGTGAAGCTGACCGAACACGAGCTGCAGATGGTCAACCAGGCCATGGCTGGGGATGATGACGCCTTCGCCTTCCTGGTCCGGCAGTTCTCGCGCTTGGTCTATGCCCAAACCCATGCCCTCCTCGGCGACAGCCAGGAGGCGGAGGATGTGACCCAGGAGTGCTTCCTGCGGGCCTTCCGCTTCCGCGTCCGCCTGCAGGATCCCGCCAAGTTCCCAAGCTGGCTGCTGACCATCGCCCGCAATCTGGCGCGCGACCACTACCGGAAACGCCGGCCAACCCAATCCCTGGACGATCCCGCGCAGCCACGTCTGGCTGACGAGTGCTCCCCGATCCCGAGCCAGACCATGGAGCGACGCGAGCGCTGCGCCGAAGTCAACGCTGCCCTCGGCGAACTCCCCGGACGCTACCGGGACGTGCTCACCCTTCGCTACCTGCGCGGTCTGGGCTACCGGAGCATCTGCCGCCAGCTTGGTCTCACCGACGGTGCCTTGCGTGGCGTTCTCGGGCGCGCCTTGACCCGTCTGCGTGAAGTTCTGAGAAGGAGTGGTCCGGACGCATGACAGGCACGATTCACCAACGTGTGCAGGAATGGCTTGTAGCCTCGGCGAACGGTTCGCTCGCCCCCCGCGAGCGCGAAGCCCTGGCCGAGCATCTGGCCGAATGCCCAGAGTGCGGGAGCCAAGCCTGCGATCCAGAGGTCGTCGGCGAGCTGCAGCGAGTGATGGAGCGCCATCGGCAGGTTCCCCAGGGCCTGGAGGACCGTGTTCTCCTGCGCGTCGAGCAGGGAATCGCCTCGCGACGGCTGACGCAGAGCCCCCGTAGCCAGCGCCACCTGCGCCTGGCCCTGCGCGTCTGCCTGGCCTTGGTGGTTTGCGGCCTGCTCGCGATCCGCACCCTCGACCTCCGCTGGTCTCTTGGCAACGGCTGGGCTGGGAGGGTGTGGAGCACGGTTTCCCAGTTTGTGCTCCGCCAACCCAGTTACCACCATGCCCAACTGGTGGCCGACGAGCAGGGCCTTCTGGCCTCCTGCCATCAGCTGGGATCCCATCTGGTGGGCGCTCTGCTCTGGGTGTTGCTGCTCGTCCTCGCCAGCCAGTTCACGCTGGACGCGTGGCGACGACGGCGGGCAGTCACGGCATAGCGACAAAGGCAGCGACAAGTGCTTGACCCCGTCGTTTTGCGCGTCACCTTGGGTGGGGGAATCCCCCCACTATGGAGGCCATGGCGATGAAACTGAGTCTGCTCACCTATCTGCTCGGCAAAGACTACCCCCTCGACGAACTGCTGGCGGTGTGCGCCAGGTACGGCTATGCCGGCGTGGAGTGTCGCGCCCAACTTGGTCACAAGCACGGGCTTGAGCTATCGGCGACCCCGGAACAACGGGCCGAGATCAAAGCGGCCTTCGCTGCGTCCTCGGTGCAGCTCGCGGGCATCTCCACCAGCTGCCGCTTCGAGTCTCTCGATGCGAGCGAACGGGCCGAGCAAGTGGCCACTGCCAAGGGCTTCATCGATCTCGCCGCCGTTGTGGGTGCGCCTCAGATCCGGGTCTTCGGCAATGCCTTCCCCAAGGGAGCGGACAAGAGCCAGGTGATCGAGAATGTGGGCATGTGCCTCCGCGAAATCGGCGAGTATGCCGAGACCAGCGGCGTGGACTGCAATCTCGAAATGCACGGCGATTTCTACTACTGGGAACACACGCTCAAGGCCATTCGCATCGCCGACCACCCGCGCATCGGCATCGTCTATAACTGCGATCCCCGGGAGGTCAAGTGGGGTCCCATCCGGACCTTCCTGGACCCCATCGCCCCCTACCTTCGGCACGTGCACCTCCACGACCTGGAATCGGCCAAGTTCCCCTACCCCGAGCTGTTCCGCATCCTCAAGGACCTCGGCTACGGCGGCTACATGTCGCTTGAGTGCAACGACAGCGCCGACCCCGAGAAGGTCATCTCCCTCTACGCCAAGCTGTTCCAGTGGATGTACTGGAACGTCTGACGCACGTTCCTCTCAGCTCAGATGCCTCTGGAAGAAGGCCAGCGTTTGCCGCCACATCTCGGGGGAAAGCACATGGCCGGTGCCCTCCTCGGTGTAGTAGGTAAACGCCGACGACGCACCAGCGGCCTCGTACCATTCCGCGATGCGGGCCACGGACCATGCCAGGTCCGCCTTGGGCGTGCCGCCGTCCTCTTCGCCGAAGTTCAGATGCAACGGCCGGGGAGCAATCAACCCCGCCACGTCGGGCGTGTCGCCGAACGCCGCCAGCCCGGGGATGAAGTTCGGGAAGCAGTGCAGCATATGTTCCCGCTCGATTCCCCGGTAGCTGGGCAGGCAGCAGTTGCCCACCACGCAGCGCAGGCGCGGTTCCCACGGTCCCACCAACCAGCTGTGGGTCGAGCCCATGGAGTGCCCGTAGCAGCCCAGTTTCCCCTCCGCCACTTCCGGCCGCGCGGCCAGCACGTCCACGGCCCGGCGCATATCCAGAATGTTCTTCCAGGCCAGGCACTTGCCGCGCACCACGTACTTCAGAAACTGGAAGCGCTCGTAGGTGCCACCCGCCAGTTTCCCGGTCGAGTCCTGGCGATCCTCGAAGCACAACGCATCTGGACAGAGCACCACGAAGCCCGCCTGTGCCAGCGCCACGCCGGTATGGTGCATCGGGTTCCCCGCCAAGCCGCCGGGTTCGCTCTTGCCCAACTCGTACTGGCCGGCATGCTGATGCCAGATGGCGATTCCGGGCGCGTTCTCCGCTCCGTCCGGGATCAGCACCAGCGCAGGCACCCAGTCCCCTGGTTCTGTCTCGAACGCGATCTGCTCAACCCGGTAGCCATCGCCGGGCAGGTCCTCGGCCGTTTTCTTCACTGCCGGCGGCGGCAACTCGGGCCATGGACCGCCCAGACAAGTGAGCAGACGTTCGCGGAAGGCGATGGGGTCGGTCGAGCTCATGGCGACTCCTCGGGGTGGGGGGGATTGCCCATAGCGTAGCCATGCAAGGCCGGACATGCCAGGGCGAGGATGCTCTCCCCCCTCCTCCCGGACAAGCACAGGTATTTCACCGGCATGGAGCCTATATTCCCCTCGATCTCGTAGAGGACACAGCAAACGCCCCACATCCCCCAAAGGGAATCGCGCTCCGTGACCAAAGACATTCTCGTTCTAGCTGGCACTGCCGCCAGTATCGGCTTCATCCATACGCTCACCGGTCCCGACCACTACCTGCCGTTCATCGCCATGGCGAAGGCGCGGAAGTGGAGCCTGTTGCGGACAGCGGTCATCACCTTTCTCTGTGGGATTGGCCATGTGCTGAGTTCCGTGGTGCTTGGGTTCGTCGGGATCTTCCTGGGCACCGTCGTGCTGAAACTGGAGAGCGTGGAGGCCTTTCGGGGGGATCTGGCGGGCTGGTTCCTGATCGCGTTCGGCCTCGTCTACTCGGTCTGGGGCGTTCGGCGGGCCCTGCGTGGGAAACCCCACCAGCATCTGCACCTGCACGAAGACAGCGGTCACCATTCGCACAATCACGACCACACCTCCGAGCATGCGCACGTGCATGACAGCAAGCGAGGGCCGAGCCTGACCCCCTGGGTTCTGTTCACCATCTTCGTCTTCGGTCCCTGCGAACCGCTGATTCCGCTGATCATGTACCCCGCCGCCGAGTCCAGTGTGGCGGGCGTGGTGGTGGTAGCTCTCGTCTTTGGCATCGTCACCATTGGCACGATGCTGGCGAGCGTCTTTGCCGGGGTCTACGGACTGTCCTGGGTGTCGTGGTCCCGAGCGGAGCGCTGGTCGCACGCCATGGCCGGGGGGACCATCTTCCTGTGTGGTGCCAGCATCAAGTTCCTCGGCCTGTAGCGCTGTTGTGGCGGCGATCCTCTCGCGGGCATACGTTGTGATCCAACTTGCTGCTTGACTGCTGACCAGTGGAGACCCGGTATGACCCGCCGAATCCCGTTCCTGCTTGCCTGCCTTTTCTTCGCGACCGCCCTGCCGGGGCGGGATATCGAGAGGCTCTCGATTCTCGGCGAGAACTACCCGCGCGTGTTCTTCTTCCGCGCCTCGGAGAGCGTCCAGAATGCCCGGGCCTACCCGACGCAGGAAAGCTGGGAGAAGCATTTCTCCCGGTTGCAGGGCATCATGGGCAAGTGTCTGGAGGAGGAATGCCTCGGGCGGGAGGTCCGCAATCCCCTTTTCTTCTCTCGCTTCAAGGAGAACCATCCGGAGAAGTCCGTCCTGCTCCACTTCAACGGCAACTCCCGCGACCCTCTCTACAAGGCCGAGAGCTTCTTCCCCGGCCATTGGACCTACCGGCCGGCAACCATGGTCAAGGGGGACATCCCCGCCCAGGAGGGGGAGACCACCATCCAGGTGGAGAACGCGCGCGACTTCAAGGTCAACGCGGGACGCTACCGGACCAGTAACGACGACATCGCCCTGTTCGGCATGACCAAGGAGGGCAAGCACGACTGGTCGCACTGCGAGCAGGTCAAGCTCATCTCGGTCGACTACAAGGGGCACACGATCACGGTCCAGCGTGGCTGCTATGGCACCAAGCCTCTTGCCTTCAAGGCTAGTGCCGCCCGTGCCGCTGCCCACGTTGCGGAAGGGCCGTGGGGCAAGAACAACCATCTGCTCTGGTACTACAACTACTCCACTCACTGCCCCCGTGACCCGGAGGGCAAGACCTGCGCAGACCGGCTGGCGGACGACTTGGTCGAGTGGTTCAGCCCTGGCGGCGTGCTCGCCGCCTTCGATGGGCTGGAGTTCGACGTGCTTTTCAATCAGACCCACGGCGACACCGATGGGGATGGCAAGAATGACCACGGCGTGATCGACGGGGTCAACAACTACGGCATCGGCGTCGTGGAGTTTGCCCGCCAGTTGCGGCAGCGCATGGGCGACAACTTCATCATCCAAGGCGACGGGGCTCTGGGCCCTGGCGGCATTCGCAGCCAGCGAGCCTGGGGGTTGTTCAACGGCATCGAGAGCGAGGGCTTCCCAAACCTGAACGACTGGGAGTTCCGGGACTGGTCCGGGGGGCTCAACCGCCACAATTTCTGGCAGGCCAATGCCCGCAAGCCCGTCTTCAACTACATCAACCACAAGTGGGTTGAGCCGATCAAGGACAAGCCGGGCATGCACAAGAATCCAGTCGTGCCCTTTGCGCGCCATCGGCTCTCCTTTGCGGGCGCCCAATTCACCGATGCCATGCTCTGCTACTCCTTCGCCCCGAAGCGGGACAAGGACAGGCTGTTCGGGGTCTGGGATGAGTTCTGGCAAGGGACGGACAAGAAGCTCGGCTGGCTGGGCAAGCCCGAAGGCCCCGCCATCCATCTCGCCGCACGCACGCCCGACCTGCTGGCGGGGCAAGGCCAGGGCACGGCGCTTGCCCGGCGGATTCGCGGCCCGGTCACAGCGGAAGTCACGACCGAAGGCGTCCGTATCACCCCCAAGGACTCCGAGGCGGGGCATACCGAATTCTCCATCGGCAATGTGCCCACCGGGGGAACCGACCTTCTCCTGAGTGTGAGCCTGACGGCCAGCCCCATGGCTGGCTACCCGCGCGAAATGGCACGGTTCACGCGGG
>JABGQJ010000300.1 GCA_018648945.1 Victivallales bacterium | reverse complement strand
GGCGGGTGCGCAATGTGGACGGTGCGGTGAGCGAAGCCCGTGCTTTCACCCAGACCGCGCCCTTGGCTACGGATCGGCTCGATCCGCAGATCACAGTGCAATCCACCTTCCTGCCCAAGGCAGATGATGCTCTTCCAGTGACCTTGGCTGGAGGCGACGCGGCGGCGGGGATGTATGTGGAGGCCACGATCAACGGACTCGCAGCCAAGGTGGCTGCCACGCCGACGGGCTGGTCCGTGCGGCCAGCGAAGGCTTGGCAACAGGGCCTAAACCGAGTCCTCGTGCGCGCCGTGGATGCGGCGGCCAATTCGGTCGAGAAGCGGGCGTATGTCACCCATGTGTCAGCTGTGCCGCCGCGCGTGACTTGGACGGTCAACCAGGGCGTCTCCATCGAGGGCCAGGCCAAGCCCTTCTTCCCACTCGCCATGTACATGGTTCGGGATTTCGAGATGCCGCTGGTCAGGAAGGCGGGCTTCAATCTGGTGCAGCACTACGGCGCGGACGGCCCGCTCGATCCCGAGAAGACCCGGGAGTGGCTGCAAGCGGCCCAGAAGAACGACCTGCGCGCCTTTGTCGCTTTCCATCGCGGGCGTCTGCACGCAGGGGATCTGGACTTTGTGGCCGAACGCGTGGGTGCGTTGCTGGGCGAGCCCGCTTTGCTGGCCTGGTATATGTTCGATGAGCCCGAGCTGACCAAACACGGCTTGCGGCCCCATGTGCTGGCCCGCGTGAAGCGGCTGATCGCTGCCCTCGACCCCTTCCATCCGGTGTTGATCACCTGCTACCACGAACACTATTTGGACGAGTACGCAGACTGCTACGACGTCTACCTCACGCAAGCGTACCACAACAGTCCGACGGGCGTGCTGAAGGAAGCGACCTTCTCCCGCGAACTGTTGGCCAAGACCGGCCGCCCTGGCTCAATCATCATGAACAACAAGCTCCCGTTCATAGCCTACGACGCGCTGCGCGTGCAGGCATACCTCTGTGCCATGGAGCAGAACGGGGTGTTCGTCTGGGGCTGGTGGGATGACTACCAGATGCGCAAGTTCGCGAAGAACAAGAAGGCGTTCCATGAGCGCTTTGCAGCCCTGCCCGATGCCAAGGCACAGCGCGCTGCCTTCGAGGCGGAATGGGAGACGCTGACCACCGAACTCGGCGCGCTGGCTCCAGCCTTTACGGCTGCGGGTGAACCCACTCTGGCCGAGTTGGATGGGGTCGTCGTTTGGTCGAAGAAGACGCCCGCCGGAGCGTGGATGATTGTAGCCAACCCGACCGACGAAGAGAAACGGATCGATCTGCCAAAGCTCAAGCCAGGCACGCGACTGGGACCATATGGGGTGATGGTCGGGAAGCCGGGGCAAGAATGATCTCAATGCACTGGCTGGGGTCACGAATGACGCTTGTGCGAGTTGCTGTTCTGGTCGGTGTGCTGGCGGGGTTATCCGCTTGGTCCGGCAATGCGGAATTGGCTGCCGGCTTCGCACAGCCGCCACGGGAATGCAGCATGGTGCCGTTCTGGTCCTGGAATGGCACGCTGGAGCCGGACGAAGTGCGGCGGCAGATCGACGAGATGGTGAAGCAGGGCGTCTACGGTGCCTTCATGCACGCCCGCGCCGGCATCAACCTAGGCAAGACCCCTTACTTCTCCGACGGTTGGTGGGAGGCGGTGGGGGCCGCAGTCAGCCATGGTCGCAAGGTGGGCTTCAAGACCTGGATCTATGACGAGGACAAATGGCCAAGCGGTTCAGCAGGCGGCCGGGTCACCAAACGGGACCCGATACGGAATGCGCGCAAGGGCCTGAGCGTGGTCCAGACGGATGTGTCTGGTCCAGCTCCCGTGCCGATCCGCATCCCGGGCGCGCAGTGGGTGATTGCCGCGAAACTGACCGGCAAAAACCAAGTGGGCCCCGCAAGTCTGCGCGACGTGAGTGAATTCAATACGGCCTCGGCGAGTCTGGTCGATCCCGCAGCCACCCGTGGCCTGCAGGTGACCATCGTGCGTGGTGGTCTGCCGTGCTTGCTGGAAGCGCGCTGCCGGGCACTGGGCTGCAAGGTGACGGTCCGGAAGCTGGGTGAAGAGGTGGACCTGTCTGCCTGTGACGTGCTGATCTCGGACGTGGGGGCGGCAGGGGTGGGAGTGCCAACCGCACAGCTGCGAGGCTGGATTCAGGCTGGTGGGGGGTACGTGGATTTCACCCATAGCGAGGCGACGGCAGGCTTATACCAAGTGAAGCCGGTGGTGCTGGCCGACGAGCCCGCCCATCGCTGGCTGGACCCGACGCACCCTATCGCGAGCCTGCCAAATCCAGACCCCGATGCTGGCTATGCCGGTCGTCGGTGGTCCGATATGTGCTGGCAAGGCGGCGAGGACTTCGCCAGCTTCGTCAAGGTGTTGGCCGATCCCCGTGTCGACGGCGGGGCCTCCGTCCTGGCGCGGGAGGACGGCCAGGGCAGGGCGGTGCTCTGCGGGGCCACCCAAGCTTGCCGTGAGCCGGGCACGCTGCTGGAGTTGCTCCAGAATCTGCTCGTCTATGCCGGTCGCCGCGCGGTCGTGCCCAGGACTGTGGCAGAGGGGAAGGCCTGGACTTGCCCGGCAGGGAATTGGCGGCTCTTCGGCTTTGTGCCGATCTCCAAAGGGGGCGTCAACTACCTGAACAAGCAGACTGTGCGGGATTTCCTGGAGATCACCCATGAGGAGTACAAGCGGCGCTTCGGGGAGGAGTTCGGGAAGACGATCCCAGGCGTGTTCTTCGATGAGATCCACAACTCCGGCGTGCCGATTGTCTGGTCCGAGACCTTCGCTGCCGAGTTCGCCAAACGCAAGGGCTACGACGTCTGGAAGGCCTTGGTCGCCTTGCGCGCGGATGTGGGATCCGAGACGCCCAAGTTGCGATGTGATTACTACGATGTCTATACCACGATCTACGAGGATGCCTGGTTCCGGCAGACCGGGGACTGGTGCGCGGGCAACAAGCTCGAATGGACTGGCCACACCGAGGAGGGCCTGAATGCCTACCGCAACGAGGGCGATTACATCCGCACCATTCGCCACCTTCAGATCCCCGGCACGGACAATGAGGACTTCCGCTACAGTTGGCCGCGCGTGATCGATCCGTGGAAGCCGAGGCAGATTGCCAGTGTGGCCCACACCTACGACCGACCGCGTGCGGCGGTGGAGGCCATGGGCGGCGCGGGCTGGTCGTTCACGCTCGACTCCGCTCGCTACGGGTTCAACATGCTCGCGGCCTATGGCGTGGATTTCTTCATCCCGCACCTTTTCCACTATGCCCAGAACAACCCGACCAACGTGGGGGACTGGCCCAATTCGTGGTTCTTCCGCAATCCCTACTGGAAGTACTTCAAGACCCTGGCCGATCACTCGTCGCGGTTGAGCTACCTGCTCAGTGGCAGCGAGCCGGTGGTGGACGTGGCGATTCTCTATCCGCAGAGCGATGTCTGGGCGGGCAATGGTGGCGGTAGTACGTCGAGACTACTGAAGAGTCTGGTTTCCCAGCGCGTGGATGCGGACCTGATCGACCCGGATTCCCTAGCGCGGGCGACGATCCAGGATGGTCGGCTATGCGTGGCCAAGATGCGCTACCGAGTGCTGATCGTGCCGGGCGTGCGCTGCATTCGGCGCGATGCGTTGGCGAAGATCGTGGCGTTCGCCAGATCCGGACGGGTGTTGGTGGCGGACCGCTGGCCCGAGGCTTCTGCCGAGGCGGGGCAGGGGGATGCAGCTGTGCGGCGGGGAGTGTCTGCTCTTCAGCACGCGAAGGTGAAGCTCACGCCCGCCAAGGAGTTGACTGGTCTGCTGCTCGGTAGCCTGGCGCTCGATTTCACGGCTGGGAAGGGTGATGCCCTGCGCTACCGGCATGCGCGCAAGGAGGGGCAGGATATCTACTGGATTGCCAACAGCCGTCGCCAGGCGGGTACGTGGACCGCGCGGTTCCGCGCCACTGGCGCGCCCGCGCTGTGGAATCCGGAGGATGGCTCGATTCGACCGGTTGATGAGTTTGCTCGCGATGGCCAGTTCACCTCGCTGAAGCTGAGCCTTGATCCCTGGCAGGGCGTGTTTGTGGTGTTTGACCCAAGCGATGAGCGGGCACCTAAGCCCGCGCCCGTTGCTACCTCAGTGACTGTGAAGAAGCTGGCTGGCGAGTGGCGATTCCTGGCCGTCGGAGATGCCCTGGACCGCGAATGGCGCGACGATGTGGCGCAGAGCGAACTCAGCTTGCCCACGGCCCGAATCCGTTGGGAGCGAGAGACCGATGACATGGGGGACTGGACTGCCGTTCAGCACGATGATTCGCGTTGGCGCGAAGTGAAGATCCTTGACACGCTGCATCCCGATGCGGGGGCGCAGCGGTACCGTTCCCGTTGGCGGGGGCGGTTCGTGAGCTGGTACGACGTGCGGACCTTCCATGCTCGCCACGGCGGCACGGGCTGGCATTGCCGGACAACCGTGGCGCTGCCCCGAAAAGGCGCGGGCTGGCTGGTGGTGATCGCCGATGGGGCGTTCACGCTTAAGGTGGGCGATCAGGAGTTTTCTGGCCGCAAGCGCCGTCAACCGATCCGCTTCGAGGTGAAGGCGCTGAAGGCCGGCAAGACGACCATTGAGTTTGTGGCCAAGGCCAAGTCCGCAGCGGTGCTGATCGAGGGCAAACTGGCGGGTGTCCCGGTCTGGACGGACGGGACGTGGGAGATGTCGCGCCGCGGCAGGAACTGGCAGCCTGCCGCCGAGTTCGTGGCGCCGCCGGAGAAGCCCTATGGCGACCCCAAGTTCCCGACGGAGCGTCCTCTTCCGTCTGTGGTATGGTATCGGCAGCAGCTGCCACCGGGCACGATTGCGGTACGGATTCCGGCTGGTGCGGCGTGGGCGGATGGCAAGCCGTTGCCCAAAGGCACGGACTGGGTGCGTGTGCCCAAGGCCCCCCGCGTTCTGGCGATCCGAGTTGCGGATGGGAAGGGAATGCCCACGCCGCCTCAGGTGCGTTGCCAACCCAGTGAGGCAAAGCTCGGTGACTGGTCCCAGAACGGCCTGGGTTGGTACAGTGGGCGGGGGCTCTATGAGACGACGTTCACAGTCACCCCCAAGCAAGTCGCAGCCGGCACGCTGGAATTGGACCTCGGCGAGGTCGCCTACTGCGCTGAGATCTGGCTGAACGGGAAGCTGGTGGGGACACGCGTCTGGCCACCCTATCGGCTGCCCTTGGGCAAGCATGTGAGGGCGGGCGAGAACCGCCTCGTCGTGGTCGTGGCCAACCTCCTCGCGAATCGCATGCATTGGGATATCTTCGACGACGCCAAAGCCAATTCGAGCCAACGCAAGTGGCACGACGCGAATCTTCTCCGCGACGCCTGGTGCTTCCGCTCCGGTCTCATCGGCCCCGTCCGGCTCCAGCAGACCAGATAGCTCAGTTTGCTACTGCGGGCCGTGGCGGGCTCTGCCCTAGGCGGGACCGTTGTCCTACACTGGCACAAAAACCCATCGGGACGCTTGCAGACTGATTTTTTGGGGGGTAACGTCTCCCTCATGATCCCATGGCTGGTGCAAGTCTCCCCTCGCAACATGCACGGGGAGAGGCGCATGTGAGACAGTCAGCGGGTGCGGGAGCAATCAGAAGGAGATGGGCTGATGGACGAGCACGTAGCCGATGTCTCTGGTCCGGAAGAGCGGACACCCACGGATGCAGGTGTTGAGAGTGTTGAGGGAGCTGAGCAGCCGCCAGAAGCGCCAACGCTTGCCCCGGAATGGGCGGGGACGTGGTGCACGGAGCAGGAGGGGTTCACCATCGACAACCTCCGGCATGGGGCGATGGCATGTGCGGGGAACACGGTTTCGGCCCAACTCCGGGTCAAGGACGGCTCATTGGAGGTCTCGCCCAGACTCGTCGAGGGAGCTGAGTTGGGGGAGGCATTGCGGGAAGGCGCTTCACATGTGGTGGCTTGGCCTTTCGAACAGTTCTGGACCTTCGTGGCCCTGTTGGTTGCGGCGCTGATCGTGCCCTTCGTCGGCGCGTTCATCCATGATGCCATCAGCCCGCTCCTGAGCTACATCATCGGCTTCGGGTGCTGGATCCTCCTTCTGCTCATCGCCATTTTTCTCGTCGCCGAGTTTCTCTGGGGCATTGTGTCTGTCACTATGGGGTTGGTCGCTCGTTTGCGTGGCCAACCATACGGGTTCCGCCCGGCAGGGCAGTCGGGCCAGGTCCAGTTTGAGCGCGCCTCCGCCCCGCAGGTCCTCAGGCTGGACTTCAGCCTGGCGTTCATCGCCAGAGTGAAGCGTTTGATCAATCAAATCGACTATGACCGACGCGGCGACTGGCTGTCTTGGCTGTTTGCCGTCGGCAAGCGGATGCTTGGGATTGCCTTGGTCATCGTGATGCTCCCCTTCCGACTGTTCCTTGGTTGGGGAAAGCGCGAGTCCAGCATATTCGTGTTCATCACTGGTGGGACCGCCAGACTGTCCGGGGCTTGGCGAGACTTCGGCTGGCTGGATACGGTTGGGCAGATCAAGACGGCTGACAAGCACAGCTTCCACTACGTGTTGGTGGCGCGCGACAATGCTGATGCAGTGCAAGGCATGATCGAGGAATCGCTTGGCGTGTCGACGAGTGTCTTCAGTGAGGAACTGGGGCTTGAGACGTTCCTGGCGGGGTAGAGTCGTCCCGAGTCGCGGCATGTGGCCAAAGGCACTCGGAGTCTCTGGCTGAGCAGCGGCAGATGGGGGGGCCATCATCGTGTAAGTGCGCTATCCCACGTATCACGTTCAGAAAGGAGAAGTGTGACATGACCGCGACCACCATCCGTTCCCCGAGAACTTGGCCGATCGGAGTTCTGTTGCTCTGCAGCTCCTTCACCGCGTATGCTGACGAGGCGGGCGCTGGGGACTCCTCCCACGCCGGGCTGAAGGCCGCTGGCTTTTTCCTGGCGCTCTTCCTGTTCATCGAGTTCGTGTCGTTCATGAATGCCAAGAAGAACCAGCAGTGGTTCGAGAAGTTCCGACAGAAATACGAGCCAGTGAAGATGCGGCTGAAGCTCCAGAAGCGATTGAACCAGCAGAGGGGGTCCGGTGGAGCTGGTTTGCTGGCGGGAGTGGGATTCCTGTGGCTTTCCTGGATCGCTTTCACGAGCACACCGAGAGCCATCGGCCTTGGACTGCTTTGCGCGGCAGGGGGGGCGGTGTTGCTCGTGGCTTCAGTGAAAGTCCTCCGACTGGCGTTCACCCCGGTCAACCTGCCCGAGTAGGGACGGAGTCTGCCAGGACACGAACCGCTGGCGGCGGCCCGCGGTGGTGTTTGCTGTCGCGGACCTGCCATCAGGGAACTGGGGACGGCCATTCTGGACGACGATGCCAAAGCCAATTCGAGCCAACGCAAGTGGCACGACGCCAATCTCCTCCGCGACGCCTGGTGCTGCCGCTCCGGCCTTATTGGCCCGGTGCGGTTACGGCAGGCGCGCTAGGCGCGGGTTCACGGCTCGATGATGATCTTGTTGTGCTCGGGCGAGCGCATGGCGTCGAGGGCTTCGGACAGTTGTTCCAGAGGGAAGTGAGCGGTGATGATCTGCTCGGGATCGACCAGACCCCGTTCCATCAGTCGGATTGCGTTCTGCATGGCGAGAGGCGTGGTGCCGAAGCTGGCATCCATGCGGGCTTCCAGGAAGTGAGCCAGGCCGCCGTCCAGCTCGAAGGTCTCGTGGGTCGTGATGCCGAACACGTTCCAGCGCGTTCCCCGGCGCAGGAGTGAAACCATCAAGCGCACCGCCTCAATCGGGCCTGCCGCCTCAAGCACCACATCCGGACCGTCTGGAAGAACGGCGTATATCTGGTCACGGGCGTTGCCGGCAAAGGGGTCGATGGCATGGGTGGCACCCAGCCGCAGGGCGATCTCGCGTGCATGGGGCGAGGGGTCCACCGCGATCAGGCGGCCGCCACCGGCCGCCCTGGCCATCATCAGGCACAAGAGCCCGATGCCGCCGGTGCCGATGATGACCACATCGTCGCCCACCTTCATCTCGGAATACTGGATCAGCCCCTTCCAGGCGCCACTGAGTGGCTCTGTGATCGCAGCGGCGGCAAAGGAGACGCCTGCGGGCTTGCGGAACAGGCAGGTCTCGGTGGTCAGCATGTATTCGGCGAAGGCCCCGGGCCAGACCTCATCGGGGCCATCCCCGCCCGTGGTGAAGGCGTGTTCGCAGTAGTGGGTCCGCCCCAGTCTGCACTCGGTGCAGAAGCCGCAGTAGCCGGAAGGCTGGCAGATCACCTCGTCGCCGACCGCGAAGTGCTCCACGCCAGGGCCCACCTCCGCCACAACCCCGGACGGTTCATGGCCAGGGACCATCGGGAAGGTGACGTTGCGTCGCGTGCCCGAGATCGCCTTCTCGTCCGTTGCACACACCCCGCAGGCGCGGATCTGGACCAGGACCTGGCCAGGGAGGACCGGCTTTGGCCGGGCCACTTCGCGCAGGACCAGGTTCCCGTAGTCGAGAAGCACAGCGGCCCGCATGCGATGTTCCGAAGCGGCGAAGCAGGGCTGTAGACGGCACACACTGGTCGGGATGAAGGGAAGGGATGCCATGCGTGAGTCCCCGTTGTGAGAGCAGAGCCAGAAGCTGTTACGGTCGCTTGCCTATAAGTGGTCGCATCCGTCGACGAAATGCAACCCATCCACCGGAATCCACCGGCGCAGCCTTCCTTGGTCAGGCCAACGTTGACGGCGGGGCAGCGCGGGGCTATTTTCTGGCAG
>JABGQJ010000030.1 GCA_018648945.1 Victivallales bacterium | reverse complement strand
CTCGCCCAGTCCCTGAACAAATCCGTCCAGAGCTCTGTCGGAGTTCTCCTCGGTCACCTCCGCCAGCATCACCTTTGGGCACGTCTCCAGAATCTTGTTCTCGCGCCAGCCAGGCTCCAGCCGGTTGTAGTGGTGCGGCAGCATCAACGAGGTCGTGAAGCTGCGAAGCAGCCCTGAACCGGGGATGCAGCAAGCGGCCAGGGTCAACGTCAGGATGACAGCCAGCTCCTTGCCAGTCAACGACAGGCGCCGGAGGATGGGGTTGATCAGGACGACGACCAGGATCAGGATGCCGTACACAGCCACGGGCATGTTGTTGCCGACCAGATAGGTCTGGCGCAGAATCTGATCGTTCAGGTAGCTAAGGCCACAGATCGCCGTAGCACCGAGCAACCCAAGGAGAACGGAACGAATGGTCATGCAGCGCGCCTCACGCGAAGGACACCGGAAAATCGGACGAATCGATAAAGATATCGAGCCGGAGCACTTCCGCAAGCGCCCCGCCGAGGACGGCAATCCGCCCTGGATGCAGCAACCCGCTTTCCTGGCGGCGCTTGAAAACTCTCGCCAACGCGTGTCTTTTCTAGTCCAACCACAGCAACCCGACCGCATGCGCGGGGTCTGACATGGCTCCATGTATGCCCGAACCACGTGCCGCCACGATACCCATAGGTGCAGGAGTCCACTCCATGAAGCATGCCGCCCTCGTCGCCGCCGCCCTCGTCCTCGCGCACTGCGCTGCCGCCGCCGATTGGCCCAACTACCTCGGGCCAACATACAATAACGTCAGCGCCGAGACCGGTCTGCTGAAGGCCTGGCCCGAGGGAGGCCCAGAGAAGCTATGGGAGGTGACTCTTGGCAGCGGCTTCGCGGCACCGTCCATCGTGGGCGACCGTCTCTACGCCCTGAAGCGGATCCAGAGCAATCAGCCGGATACGCCCCAGAAGGACGTCCTGGTGTGCCTCAACGCCACGACCGGGGAACCAGTATGGGAAGTCGAAGCCGACGCCAGGACCGGCAAGTACGGTTTCCCAGGCACCCGCACGGCTCCCACGATCAAGGACGGGCGCATCTTCGTGATCGGCCCGACTGGGGACCTATACGCGTTCTCCACCGACAAGGGCAAGCTTCTCTGGCGGCGCAACCTGCTCCAGGAATACCAGGCCAAGCGTCCCCACTGGGCCGTGGGGCAAGCCCCCGTAGTCTGGCAGAACCTGGTCATCTGCACGCCCCAAGGTGGCAAGGCCGGACTCGCGGCTTTCGACGTCGCCACCGGCAAGCCCCGCTGGCAGGCCAGGACGGGCGGAGGGAACTCCATGTCCTACAGTTCCCCAATCCTCGCCACCATCGACGGGGTCGAGCAGGTCCTCGCGATCACGGGCTCGCGGCAGAACACGCGCACCGGTGGCTATGATCCCAAGACCGGGACCAAGCTCTGGGACTACGCCGGCTGGCAGTGCCGGATCCCCATCACCGCCCCCCTCCACCTCGGCGACGGGCGCGTCTTCATCACGGGCGAATACGGGGCCGGATCAGCTATGATCCAGGTAACGAAGGAGGGAGATGGATTCCAGGCAAAGCAGCTCTTCAAGACCCAAGCCTGCGGTGCCCAGATCCACCAGCCCTTCCTCGTCGGCAAACACCTCTACGCCAATAGCAATGGCAACAAGCGCCGCGATGGTTTCGCCTGTATCGACCTCGATGGCAAGCTCGTTTGGCGCACGCAACGCGACCCCAACTTCGAGAAGGGGGGACTGCTCCTTGCCGGCGGACTTGTCTACGCGGTCAACGGCACGAACGGCACGCTGATCGCGTTCAAGCCCACCCCCGAGGGCTTCACAAAGCTCGGGGAGGCCAAATTCCTCGGCGGCAAGACCGCCTGGGCGCCCATGGCCTTCAGCGGCGGCAAACTCTACATCCGCGACCAGCAGAAGCTCGTCTGCCTCGACATTCGGGCTCGGTAGAGCATCTGCATGCCATGATCGGCACCCCTGAAACGGGGTGCCGACTCGGTAGTCTCCCTCACCCCAGCGAGGCGACCTCGTGGGCGATGCGTCGCAATCTAGCCGCATCCTCCACGGCCATCCCCACCGGAACAAAAGCCCCGTCCGTGGTCGCCTGTCCAGTCAGGGCTTCGTACCAGAGGCAACCGATGAGGTAGTTGCCGCGGGCGTTCAGATGGGTCGCGTCCAAGCGCAGCTCGGGCACCCCCTCGGGCGTTTCGCGCATTCGCCAGTGCCAGCCAGCGGCAAACGAATTCTCCTGCACAGGCAGTTCGGGGGCGGCGGCGAAGAGGTACTCGTACCCCGCCTCCGGCCACTGGAAGACATACCCAGGCTCAATACGCGCCCGATGGACCGCCTCGCCCGACCGCAGGATCCTGCACCCATGGATCTCGGAGAACCGTCCATAGGCTGCGGCAATGCGTTCGTGCATCGCCTGCTGGGTCAGGCCATTCTCCGCGTAGAATGGGCAATCGGTTCGGTAGGCCCACGTCTGGTGCAAATTGACGGACGCCTGCGGGGCCAATCTCCGAGTCAGCTCCACCAGCTGCCCGAGATGGGGTTCGTAGGTGTCCTCCCGCCAACTCTTGCGGCTGACCTGCTGCAGCGTCACCACATCCCACGGCTCTGCAACCAGGGCTTCCTGGAGATTGGCGTGCACCAGCCGGTCGCCGCTGAGCGTCCCGAGTGCATAGGTCTTGTACTCCGAGTGCCCCGCCGTGTAATCTGCCAGATTCCAGTGCTTCTCAAGCGAGCAACCGCCAAGACTGGCTCGACCAACAACGAACGCCACGTCCCCGATGCTCTCGGCAATGGGTGCCAAACACGTGAGCGCGTTCTGGGAGAAGCTGTTGCCGACAGTCAGGAGGCGGATTGTCTTCATCGTTCGCTCCGTTCGCAGGAAGGGGGCTAGCGTCCGGACAGAGCACGGACGAGCTGAGGAAGGGTCTGGGTTGCCTCGGTCTCGTTGAACTCGAAGAGCATGAAGCCCCCGGTTCGCAGCTCGCGGGTGACGGCAATCTGGCGTAGCAAGGGCATCGCTTCCAGACGACAGCTGGAAAGACCAATCCCAGGCAGAAGCCGGACCGGGGCCCCACGGAGCTGGCCCTGCTGGCGCAGCACCGTGTCGCGAAACGCGCTCGGCGCCGGCGTGTAGTTCATGGGACAGACCATGTCGAGCCAACCACGTCGGCACCAAGCCTGCCAGTCCTGAGCCACCGTCTCCCGTGCAGTCAGCCAGTTCTCGAACACAGCGGCGGAGACAACCAGCGAAGGGCGGGCTCTCTTCGCCGTGTCACGCAGATCCTTGACCAACTTGGAGATCACCGAACGCCGGAAGGAAAGCCACTGTTCGCGGTGAACCGTACGGGCCTCCTTGGGCCAGTCCCGGACCCGTTGCCCAATCCTCGCCTCGAACGCGCGCCGACAGCGGGGGCAGTAGCAGTAGTTCTCCCCGGCAAACCGCACGAAATCAAGGTGGATGCCGTCAATCGGATAGCCGGCGGCAAGCTCCTGGACGGTCCCCCGAAGGAGCGCCAGATTCACGGGGTGGCTTGGGCAGAGATAGGGGGCCGTGGCCCCCGCAAAGCTGGTCTGGAGTCGACCTGCTCGTGCCAGGGCTCGTGACCGTCCAGCAGCCCCCTCTGTGCCAAGGCTCAGACAGAGCAGCCAAGCATGGACTCGAATCCCACGCGGGCGGCAGGCCGCAAGACATGCGGCCAGTTGGTCCCCCTTCTCGCGACACGCCTTGGTCGGGGCGAGCAGGCGACTCGGGTAACTGGCAACAGCAGCGCTCGAGACGTTGGGGAAGATGTCAGTAAATCCCAGCTTCTCGAGGCGCTGGGCGCTCTGCTCCCAGGTCCATCCCTGGATTCCTTCCCCCCGATGGCACCAGGCACCACGGAACTCGTCCTGGGGAGCGTGCGTCTGCGCCAGGACCGCCGCCACCAGGTGGCGACGACAGGTCTCGGCCTGCCTGAGGGCGGCGAGGTAGCGACGGGCACCGAGGGAGCGGATGGCCTGGTTGTGGTCTCGCACGGCTTCCTGCACCAGCCCCTGCGCCTCTGCGGGGGCATGCCGGAACCCCTGCATGACAGCCGACATATCCCGCGCGCCAATGGTCTTGGGGGCCTCCTGCAGACGGGAGAGGGCCGCCGTCCGCCACAGCTCGGGGGCGAAGCGTCCGGCAAGGGCGAGCAGCGCCAGGGAGCCGTTCCGGTAGTCCCGTGCCTGATAGACGTGGGTCATCCAAGCACCCCGTGACGAGACGAGAATGGCGGGATGCGGCGTGATTTGGCCGGCGGCATCCACCCACCAGGCCACAACCTGGTCGGCGCGGGGCACGCACCCCATGATGTTGCCGGAGTGCTGGATAAACCGCTCGGGGGCACCCGCCAAGGCCGTACCCTGGAACACCACGGCCCCCAGGCCTTCCGGGAATTTGCTGGCCCCGTAGTAGGCACCCGCCTCAAACCCCAGAGCGGCAAGCAGACGCTCCGGCACCGTATAGAAGAACACTGGGTGACCGCCATTGCGGATATAGGCAAGAAGGGCGCCCTCCGTCGCCGCATCGACCTTCGGGAGATGCGGCACAAACAGCACGCGATAGTTCTGTAGGAGGGACACCTTCGCGTCGGCTTGGTCCACGATGTTCGCGGTGATCCCGTGCTGACGCAGCGCGGCCGCCACGCGCGCGGCGTAGCTCGCGGCACCCCGACCACGCAAGACGGCAACGGTAGGATTGGCGGCCATGGTCTGAATGTCCGCCAACTGCATGCTGGTCTGCCGGTCTTCCCCGCGCCAGGCAGCCAGGCGGATGCAGTCCACCCGGCTCCAACCCTTGGAGATCCCTTCGGGGCGGGTGCCCGACTTCACGATCTCGATATGTTCCCATTGGCTGGGCGTCCGGGGCGAAAAGGTCGCTTCGTGCCAGACACCGTTGCTACGGATGTAGAGACTGAACTGCCCGATGGGGCCAGTGTCGGGGCAGCGGAAGGTGAGGCGCAGCCCGGCAGCATCGCGCAGGTCCAGATTCACTGGCAGGTCCCAGTAGAGGCGTTGGGCACGATTCCGGTCGAACGGACACTGCAGGTCGAAGGCCTTCCTGCCCGCCACCTCCCGCCACACCGCTTCGGGACTGCCCGAGCTCTTCCGGATCGGCCCGGCCAGCCGCGCGGCAAGATCACGGGCCTGCCCAGAGCCGACCATCAGGAGCAGCAAGCTCCAGAACAGAGTGCGGCACCGTGGAGTCATGGCTTCCCGCCCGCCGCTGGGAGCCGCTTGAGGGAGGCCCGGAAGAGCCCCGCCCCGTCGCCCAAGCAGGCGCGGCATGGAAGGCCAGCCATGGCATCCTGGTTCACGCGATGGGTATTGCGGAAGGAGATCACGCTGTCACATGGCCGATTCTTCTGGGTATTGGCTACGTATGGCTCACCGTGGGCATGGATGCCGCGACACGGCACCCAAACGGCGATGGCGGTGTGCAGAAACACACCACCCCCATGTCCAACGAAACGTGCGCAGGGGCACAAATGATGGTCGGCAACCCGGTCCCCTCGACCGAGCAGGGCCGGAGAAGGCGTCTCGCGGACGGTGGCCCGTTTGGAAAAGTCGTTGATGTCGGCGGCGGGGAGCAAGCGGCAGACGGCAGGGATGGGGAGAACAGCGCGCAGGGCCTTACGAAGCATTTCGGTCTCCGGTGGGCTCGGGAAGAGAACCCCGACGATGCCACACCCCGCGCAACCTGTCAAGCTCCCGTGCATTGCGCCCCCAGAGAGGCAAGCTAAAGTAGACGGCTCGTTGTGCCATCTCTAATCAATGGAGTCTCCGGTCCATGACCGAGCCGTTCCTGACCCAGATCCAGTACGCCCAGACCGGTCGCGTGTCCCCGGCAGTCGAAGCTGTGGCCGCCAGCGAACGCCGCTCTCCCGAGTCTATCCGAGACCTCGTGGCGCGGGGACTGGTCGTGATCCCCGCGAACCGCAATCACGCAGCCCTGGACCCCATTGGCATCGGTCGGGCCCTGACCACCAAGATCAACGCCAACATCGGCAACTCAAGCCTCACCAGTGACATCGGCGGGGAACTCGCCAAGCTCGAAACCGCCGTCCGCTACGGGGCGGACACGGTGATGGATCTGAGCACGGGAGAGGATGTGGACCGCATCCGCGAGGCGATCATCGCGCACAGCCGCGTGCCCATCGGCACCGTCCCTCTCTACGAGGCCGCCTGCCGTGTGGAAGACACCGACCAAATCACGGCGGACCTGCTCATGGAGGTCATCGAGAAACAGGCGCGGCAAGGGGTGGACTACATGACCCTGCACGCCGGACTCCTGCGCAAACACGTCCCCATGGCCCTCGCTCGCAAGCTAGGCATCGTCAGCCGCGGGGGCGCCATCACCGCCCGCTGGATGGAGGCCAATGACCGCGAGAATCCTGTTTACACCCACTTCGACCGCATCCTGGAAATCTGCCGCGAGCACGACGTGACCCTTTCCCTGGGCGATGGCCTCCGGCCCGGCTGTCTGGCCGACGCCTCGGACGAGGCGCAGTTCGCGGAACTGGCCGTGTTGGGCGAGCTGGTGCGCCGCAGCCGCGCTGGGGGCGTGCAAGCCATGGTCGAGGGCCCCGGCCATATCCCACTGCACGAGGTCGAGATGAACATGCGGCGCGAGCAGGAGCTCTGCGACGATGCGCCCTTCTACATCCTCGGCCCGGTCGTGACCGACTGCGCCCCAGGCTACGATCACATCACCTCCGCCATCGGTGCCGCCCTTGGCGCCATGCATGGCGCGGCAATGCTCTGCTACGTGACCCCCAAGGAACACCTCGGCCTGCCCAATGCGCGCGATGTGCGTGACGGCGTCCTGGCCTACAAGATCGCCGCCCATTCGGCTGATATCGGCAATGGATTGCCCGGCGCGCGCGACCGCGACGATGCCATCTCCGACGCCCGCGCCGACTTCGACTGGGAGAAGCAGTTCGAGCTCGCCCTCGATCCAGCCAAGGCGCGCGAACTCCGTGACGAAGCCCTGCAGGAACAGCGCGAGCAGGAACCGGTCGGCCCGCAATGCGCGCGGAACGAGAAGGACGAACACTTCTGCACCATGTGCGGTCCGAAGTTCTGCTCCATGCGCGTCTTCCGCGAGTTGCGCAGGAACGCAGACGACGCCTAGCAGCCAATCTGCCTACCAGGCGGTACGTTATCTTGAGAACGAATACAGCCCCCGACAGGGCCGCCTCGAGCGAAGTGAAGGATGACACCCGATGAGCAAGCGCAACAAACTCCCCGAGTGGAAGGCCCTGGAGGCACACTGCAAAGGGTTGGAAAGGAAGACCCTGACACGGCTCTTTGCCGACGACCCCGAACGCGGCACGACCTTCACGGCCCAGGCCTGCGGGCTCTTCCTGGACTATTCCAAGAACCGAATCGTCGCCGAAACCATGGACCGCCTGCGGGCTCTGGCCGATGCCTGCGAGCTGCGTGGCGCCATCGACGCCATGTTCGCCGGCGAGCGGATCAACCAGACCGAGAACCGCGCCGTCCTGCATACCGCCTTGCGCGCCGCGCGTGACGCGGACATTCCCTACCCGGCACCGCCAGAAGAGCCGGAGTACAACGCGGCAGAGAAGGTCTGGAAAGTGCTGGACCGGATGACCAAATTCGCCAAGCGCGTCCGCTCCGGCAAGTGGCTGGGAGCAACTGGCAGCCCCATCCGCAACGTCGTCAACATCGGCATCGGCGGCAGTGATCTGGGGCCGAAGATGGCCTACGAGGCGCTCAAGGGCTACAGCCAGCGCGATCTGCGCATCGAGTTCGTCTCCAATGTGGACGGCACCCATATGGCCGAGACGCTCCAGGGCCTGGACCCCGCCGAAACACTGTTCATCATCTGCTCCAAGACGTTCACGACCCAAGAGACCATGACCAACGCCAACTCCGCGCGGACCTGGCTGGTGGATGTTCTGGGCGCCAAGGCCGTACCCAAGCACTTTGTGGCTGTATCGACGGCGGCGCCCGAGGTGAAGGAGTTCGGCATCAAGGCCAGCAACACCTTCGGTTTCTGGGACTGGGTCGGCGGACGCTACAGTATGTGGTCCGCCGTGGGCTTGGCCACCATGCTCGGGATTGGCCCCGATAACTTCCTCGCGATGCTGGCCGGTGGCCGCGCCATGGACGAACACTTCCGCACCGCCGGGCTCAGCGAGAATCTGCCCGTGATCCTGGCCCTGCTGGGCGTCTGGTACAACAACTTCTTCGGGGCCGAAAGCCACGCGATCCTGCCCTACGACCAGTACCTGCACCGTTTCGCCGCCCACCTTCAGCAGGTGGATATGGAGAGCAACGGCAAGTCCGTCCGCAGAGACGGCAAGAAGGAGGTCTCCTGGCAGACCGGGCCGGTCATCTGGGGCGAGCCGGGCACGAACGGCCAACACGCCTTCTACCAGCTCATCCATCAGGGCACCAAGCTGATTCCCGCCGATTTCATCGGCTTCTGCAAATCGCAGAACCCGGTGGGCGACCACCATGCCAAGCTGATGGCCAACTTCTTCGCCCAGACCGAGGCCTTGGCCTTCGGCCTGCCTGCGGAGGACGTGCCCGCCACCTTCCCGGATACCCCAAAGGCATTCGTCCTGCACAAGGCCTTTGCGGGCAACCGGCCCACCAATACCATCCTCGCAAGAAAGCTCGATCCCTACACCATGGGTGCCCTGATGGCTCTCTACGAGCACAAGATCTTCGTGCAGGGGATCATCTGGGATGTCTTCAGCTTCGACCAGTGGGGCGTGCAGTTGGGCAAGATCCTCGCCAAGAAGGTGCTGGAGGAGCTCGAAGCCAAGGGTGAACCGGAACTGGCACACGACAGCAGCACCAACGCCCTCATCGAGCGCTTCCGGGCGGAGGCATAGTGTAGGCCATGCCCAGTGACGAGCAAAGAGAACGGTTCTCCAGCCCGGCCCAGCCACTAGGATTGGTTGTCGCCGCCTGGTTCCTCTTCAAGCTGTTGGCGTACCTCCACCTGTCCCTGATCGGCAGGGTGACCGAAGGCCAGACCGGGCTGCTGCCACCAGGGGAGTTCCAGGAAGCCGAGGACGAGGTCATCTACTTCTATCGGAGCGCGGCGTCCGAGGACGGCGGACTACCCATGAACGGCTGGCGCAGAAACATCGACTACGGCGGCAAGAAGCTGACCATCGTCTACTCCCCCATCATCCATTCCTTCCACGCCACCAGCCTGCGGGAGGAACTGGAGCGTCCGATGGAGCTCTGGCGCGAAAGCACGTATGTCGTGCGCGTCGTCCTCTCTCTCCTTGGCGTCGGGGCGGGATTCCTGATCTACCTGCTGCCCAGGATCTGGCCCAAGGGGGGGATCAGGCCAAGTCTGATGCCCGGCCTCACCCGCGAGGACCCGATGAACCCCCGGTAGATTCCCGGGGCTGCTCGAGATCGTGCGGGATGCCTGCAGCGACAAGGGGGAATGCGCCATGGCGAAGACGCTGTCTAAGAAGCACAGGCAAATACTGTGCGACCAGTCGGTCACCGGAACAGCACCCGGGCCGATCCTGCACGACTTCACTGCGCTCCTGCAATACGTGCAGAAGAACGAGATCCTCCTGAGCAAGACCGGGCTTTTCCCGATGAAAGCCCTCTACCCGGTCAACGAGGCAATGCACTGCCCGCTGGCGATCGGCCTGGCCCGACCGCAACTCCGTTGCCTCCCGAACATCGAGGGGCTCTACATGGTGTTGCGTGCCACGGAAATGGTGCGTGTGGAACACAAGGGAAAGAAGAGGTCCCTCAGGCCGGACGAGGAGGCAATCACCAACTGGGAGACGCTCAACGAGGTCGAGCAATACGTCCATCTCCTGCGCGCCTGGCTACTGCAAGCGGATACTGGGCTCGTTGGGAGAAACCACTCATCCAGTGGTCGCCCGCTCCTTCTCGACCACTTCCAGTTCGTCAACATAGTCCCCAGACTGCGGAAATGTGCCTCAGGAGATCTGCTATCCCACCTACAGTACAGACCAGGACATCACAATGTCGCCTTGGCGGAGCTATTCGGCCTAGTCGCCATCGCCCATGAGCCGGCCCGGAACGGCCAGGGGTGGGCAATCAGCCGCATCAAGTCAACACCCTTCGGCGGAGCTCTGTGTGCGTTGCTCAAGAAGATGATGCCAGAACTCGCAGAGTTCTTCTTCCTGACCGAGGAAGAGGCCGCGTTCGCGCATTGGCAACAGTGCATGATGCCCCTTTTCCCGCAACTGAAGCGGGATCTCGTACTGCCGGAGCAGGAGCCCCCGAACGGCACCTACACCGTCACCGCCTCTCTCGGGGACGTGTGGCGGCGGCTGGCCGTGCCATGCACCTGTTACCTGGCTGAGCTGGCGAGCGCGGTACTCCATGCGTTCGAGTTCGACCAGGACCACCTTTACGAGTTCAGAGTCGAGGGCCGGTTTGGCGGCAACGGCCGCATCTCCCACCCCGAAGTGGATGAGCCTCCGTACGCGGACGAAACCAGCATGGGTGATCTTGGCTTACAGGCAGGACAGGAATTCCTGTTCCGCTACGACTTCGGAGATGAGTGGCACTTTGGGATCCTCGTGGACCGCCTCGATCCCGTCGACCCCGAACTGGAGCAGCCCCGTGAAGTGTCCCGACACGGCGATGCCCCCCCGCAGTACAACGACGATTGGTAGGGACCCGAGCTCCCGGAAGCTGCGCCCCGCCCCGACGCACTCACGTGGGGCCCGGGGAGACTCGTCTCCCCGGCGGGGTGCGGGGCTGGCCCCGTTTCCGGCCCCCGTCCGTGACTCAAGCACTACGCAAACAGAGCGCGTAGCAGCAGCTGGGCCGCCGCCTTGTCGGGAATGCGCCCGCGGACGGCCGAATCAAGATCGGTCATCGCGCTGGGCGGCACGGCCGAGCCGACGCAACTCGGGCAGCCATCGGGACAGCCGCAGCTCTCGATCACATCGGCCACCGTGCGCAGAATCTCCTCGATGCTGTCCAGGCAACGCCGCGCATAGCCCATGCCGCCGGGATAGCGGTCATGGAGAAACAGGGCGTCGAATCCCAGATTGCGGGAATCGACCACCGTACCAATGTCCTGTTGGTCGCAGATCACATAGAGCGGCGCCACCTCGACCAGGACATTCGCAATCCCAATCAGGGCCTCGCCCACGATCAGCCCCGCAGCCAGGACTTGACGTGCTGCCTCGCCCGGAGGGACAAACCAGCAAGCCACCGTCTCCAGTTGCTGCGGCGGCAACTCCAACTCCTCGAAGCCGAGGCTATCGCGTGAGTGGAACCTGATCTTCTTGAACATGGGGATGACCGTGGTCACGGTCACGTCACCGAACCCGGCCATGCCACCCCGGTACTCCTCCTCCACGTCCTTCTCGTCGATGCGGATGCTGGAGGTCTGGATGGACTGGGTGTAGTAGTCCAGGTCACGCCGCTCGACAAACGCGATCTTCTGCTCCGTGTCGAGCCGATTCACGAAGTAGGTGTCCGCCCCGTGCAAGTAGACGGCGTGGTTGTGGAGTTGGGCCAGGGCGCTCACCTCGTCCAACGTGCCGATGATCCGCTCGCCCTCGGCCTCGTCCTGGATCGTGTAGACTGGTCCGGCGATATTGCGCAGGTTCACGCCCGCCGCCGGGTATTCGCTGCTGGCCCAGTACCAGTGATCCTCGATCTGGCGGACCACCTCGTCCTCTTCCAGAAGCTCCAGCACCGGTTCGGCGAAGGGACCGAACTGGTCCGCATCCTCGCCACTGAGCGGTAGCTCGTGAGTGGCGCACTTGAGGTGCCCGATGGTCACGTGCGGGTTGTCCGGATCCACCACCGCCTGCTCGGGGCTCTGGGCGAAAAGGTACTCGTCGTGGGACATGAGGTACTGATCCATCGGCGCATTGCGCCCCACCAGGAAGACCAGCGCCTCTTCCTTGCCCCGCCCGGCCCGCCCAGACTGCTGCCAGAGACTCGCGATCGTGCCGGGATACCCAACCAGAATGCAGGCATCCAGACTGCCAATGTCGATGCCCAATTCCAACGCATTCGTGCTGGCGACGCCGAGGATCTCCCGTTCCGCCAGACGCCTCTCGATCTCCCGTCTCTCCTCGGGCAGATAGCCGCCCCGGTAGGCGTGAACCGATTCCGCGAGACGCTTGGAGATGGGGCGTAACCGGTCCCGGCAACTCTTGAAGATCAGCTCGGCATGCAGCCGCGTGCGCACAAAGGCGATAGTCTGCACGCTTTCCTGGACTAGGAGAGTCATCAACTGCACCGCCTCGCCCACTGGGCTCCGCCGGTCGCCGCCGGTGCGCCAGTCAGTGGCGTCCCCGCCCGCCGCCGTCGCCATGGGCGGGGGATTCCAGAGAACGAAACGCCGGGGACCGCGCGGGGCGCCATCATTGTGCACCAGCGTCATGGGGGCACCGCAGACCCGTTCCGCATGCTCACGGGGGTTGGCGATGGTGGCCGAGGAACAGATGAACTGCGGCCGGGAACCGTAATGCCGACACAGCCGCCGCAACCGCCGCATCACATTGGCCAGATGGGAGCCGAAGATCCCCCGGTAGGCATGGACCTCGTCGATCACCACATACTTGAGGTGGGTAAAGAAGCGATTCCAGCGGGCGTGCTGGGGCAGAATCCCCTGATGCAGCATGTCGGGGTTGGTCAGGATCACATTCCCGCCATCCCGCAACTTGCGGCGTAGATTCTGCGGGGTGTCGCCGTCGTACGTCCCCGCCATGAAATGCAGGCCTAGTTCCTCGTCCCGGAACCCATTCATCCCGCGCAACTGGTCCTGCGCCAAAGCTTTGGTGGGGTAGATGAAGAGCATCGTCGCCATCGGATCAGCATGCAGCGTCTCCAGCACCGGAATCGCATAGCACAGCGTCTTGCCGCTGGCCGTGCCGGTGACAATCGTCACGCTCTCCCCTCGGCGCACCGCGTTCACCGCCCGCGCCTGGTGCGAGTACAGCTGCTCGATCCCGCGTCGCGCCAACACCTGCGCACAGACCGGATCGAGCCCCCCGTCGATCTCCCCATACTCCGCCTCCCGCGCGGGTATGTTCCGCACGGAGACCATCTGCTCGGTAACGAACTTGTGAGCTTTCAGGCGCTCAAGAAAGACAGTGGCATCCACGGCAGGCAAGATCCCGAAGGTAGGGGATGAGGGAGGCAAATCGCTTCCCTCAACCATAGGTCCCCAAACCCCGCCAGCAAGGGGTGGCTCGCCACCATTGCCGGACCGCACGGCATCGCTTTGGGACGAGTGCCTCAAGCCAGCCGGAGCGTCTCGCTCTGGTCCTCCTCGGCCAGATCGGCGCCGCCGCGCCTTCGCGGTGGGGACCACCACATCTCCAGGGGTCCACCATGCCCGTCCCAGAACTGGAGATGCGCTCGTCCGCAGGAGCTCATCGACCTACTTCTTCGGATCCAGCGCGATCTTCGGGAACCAGCGCAACCGCGCGGCCTCCTTGCCCAACTCGGTGTCGCCGCAGCGTAGGACAAGCGCTTGGTAGAACGGGTTGGCTGCCTGCGGGTCGCGATATTTGATCCAGGTCCCGGCCTCGCAGAGCATGCGCGCCGTCTTCGCGTCGTTGTCCGGCATGAGCTCGCAAGCGCTCCAGGCGTGGGCGACCGCCTCGTAGAGATGGTGCCAGTGCTCGGGCAGACTGGGACGATGGTGCCCGACCCGCCGTCGTTCATCCTCGGAGGCCGGGGCGGCTGTGAACCCACTCTTCGCGCTTGTGCGAGGGAGCTCTCTCCAGGGATGGAACGTGCCATCACGCTCCCCTCCGTACCAACAGATAGCGTATCCCATCAACTCTCGACCCCACTTCCGAGCCGCCTGGGCTGCCGTCCAGAAGGCCTCCGCTCGCTCAGCCTTGGTGAGCTTTGCGTTGTGCCCTTTGCGGATGGCAGCGATGTAGTCGTCCAGCCGCTTCTGGGTCTTGAGAGGGAGATAGCCGCGTGCCTCCTGCCAACGGCCGACCCGGACAAGGCGACGGGCAAGCCCATCGCGGACCCTACTGATCCGTCTGTCTTTGGGGCGAGCGTCCACATAGGCGATCAGTTCATCGAGCGTCAGCACACGCTCAACCAGGTACATGCCGCTGTGCCCATGGGTCAGCAGCAGATTCAACGCCTCGATATACTGACGCCGACTAAGTCGAAGCGACGCCAGATCTCGACCCAGCGACCGCAGGAACCATGCCTTCTGCCTCTGGTTGTCGTCGCCGGTGTGCTCCGCCGGTGCGGGGGCCTCCAGAGCAACAGCCAGTTGCTCAGCCGCCCGGTCCAGCTTGCCTGCGCGCAGAGAGAGCTTCGCGCGGATCCAGCAGGCGATCACATCGTGTTTCGGAGCCCGATCAGCCCAGCGCTGGGCTTGGCCCATCAACCCGGTGCGGTACGCGGCCCAACCCAGCCGGCTGGCGCCGGGCAACTCCCTCACACCAGCCTTCTCCACCGCCTCCAACCATGCCTGAACGTGTTCTCTGCCGGTCTCCCCTGAAGCGATCCAGAACGTATGGGCCCCAGCGACAAGGTGGGCGGCCAGACCCCCGCGAGCCAGTTCGTTGTGGGCGGCCCTGTCGAGTTCCTTCCCGCCCGCTTTCAGCAGTCTACTGGCGCAGATACGGAGCGAGGCCGCCGCAGACGCGTCACTAGGGCCCAATTGCCCAACATACAGCTTGATGGCTGCCAGGGTGTCGCCGCGACCCAGGGCCACCTGTCCCAGCCACCCCAGACTCGCCGCCGCCAGGCCGGTGGAATCGGAGAAGCCGGCGGCGGCCAGACGACGCGCAGACCCGAACCACTTGACCATCTGGTCGGTGTCCTTGCCCACATAACTCCTGCCAAGCATGTATGCAGCCCAAACCGAGCGGTACTTCCGCTGCTCCACAGGCAACGCGAGAACCGCCCGCCATTGGTGCCTGGCCTCCTTGACATCCCCCATATGCCAGGCGATCGCGCCGCCCAGATACAAGCCAAACTCACGGGGCAGACCGTCGGGAACCTCGGGGGCCACAAGCACCGGGATTTCGACCCGCTTGCGCCGCTCCTCGGTCATCCATCTCGTCCGCTGACGGTACACTCTCAGTTGCTGGTGGTAGTTGCGCAGGTGCTCCCGCACGCTCACGTAGCCCATCTGGATCCCCGCGTTCCGAGCACGGGGAACCCCGGCTGCCGCCAGCGCCGCCCCGAGGTCAACGCGTCCGGCGTACTGGGTGATCTGCTCTGTCCGACGCAGCCAATCCCACGATCGGGCATCGAACCGGTCCTCGGTCTTCGGGAAGGCATGGTGAAGCTCAGCGAGGAACGATGTCCTCGGGGACCGCAGCAGTTGCTCGTCACTCCCAAGCGCGCCGTCCGATCTGTACCCCCCACCACAGCCCAAGAGATCCCCGCTGTGCGGGAACATCAGCCAAACCACCAGCACCAGGCTACTTCGAATTCGGCGTGACATGGGCCTGCACTTCCCTGTTCGTGTTGAATCGCACCCAGGCAATCACCTTCCGTTCCCCGGGCCGCAGCAGAGCCGGCATGGCATCAACCCTCGGCCAAAGCACCCACTGGTTATCTCCAGCGTCGCCACCCTCAAACTCGCCAATCGCGTCGCGTGCAATCGGTGCGGTGCCCTTCCACCGGAGCGAGACGCTCACATCCGCGCAGACGTCGGCAGAGCCGGTGTTGCACAGCTCCACCTCGACCAGGCCTTGCTCGGCCCGGCGAGTCTCCACCCCGAGTTCGGCTCGCGGCGACTCCCCCTCCACAATCGCACGCAACGTCTCCCATCGCCAGTTCAGCCTGTCGGTCTCGATCGGCAGGCGATACCAGATGATCGCGGTCAACAGCGACGGGCGGTCCCTGTTCCACTGCCCCACGAGCGAAGCAGCCATCTCCGGGTCGGAGGATAGCAGACGGGACTGCGTTCCCGGCGGCCAGGTCCGCCCGGCTGTCTCCGCCGAAGCGCCGAGGAAGGCCCCCGCCGCATCAAACGCCAGCAGGTAGCTGTAGGTTGGCAAGGCAACGCGGAACGGCACGCCGCTTGCCGACGCCCGCTCAACCCAGCGCCGGGAGCGTTCTGGATCGCAGAGCGCGGGAATCCCATGCAGGGACTTTGCCCTCTGGAGGGAGTGGACCTGGAGCACGAAGGTGCCAGCCGTCCGGACCAGCGGAGTGAACTCCGGGCTGTTCATCCAGCTCGGCAGGACAGTGACTGCCACGGGCACCCGGCCAATGCGCTGCCGAACCGACTTCACCCACACGCGGTAGCCAGCCAGTCTCGATTCAGGGCAATCGAAGTCGAGCTGAAGCTCGGCGACGGACAAGCCTGCGGCATGCGCCTTCCGGACGATGGTGTCCGCCACGTCCGCAATCAGTCCGGTCGCCTCGGCGGTCTCGTCGAACGAGCCAGAATAGGCATTGATCCGGACTGCCAAGGCCAACGGGTAGGTGCTGACCTTCAGCGCCTCCCAGTCCACCGCAACGTTGGCCACCGTTGGTTCCCCGGCAGACCATGACACTTCCGCAACGAGAACCGCCAGTCCCCGGAGCAGCGGTGCGGCTTCGGAGATGCGGTCCCTAAGCTCCGGTGTCCAGGCCCGCTGCCATACGTAGGCGTCGTGACTCAATGGCCCCGATGCCCGCTGGATCGAAGGCGCCCAAAGCAACCAGGAAGCTGCCACGACCGCGACCCCGGCGATGACCGCCGGAACAAATGCCTTCCGCCAAAACAATATGCCGAATCCCCTTGCCTCAGCCCCTGCATCCACAGACACGATGGAAGAAACCCGTCACCCTACTGGCGGCAGGCAGATCGCCCTGCGCTGGCCCCGTCTCCGGGCCATCATGGTGACTCTATCGGCTGTGACGGATCGAACAGGGCAAAGCTTGGGACTGCGACAGACAGCCATTCGGGGGAGTGGCGTTCCGCCGCCAGGCGCTGGCGCAACCGCTCCCGAAGGCTACACTACTTGGCTGTAGATCAAGACGCCATTTCACCCCATACTCAGGAGCCACGACATGTATTTCACCGGATTCGCCGACGAAGCCGCCAAAGGTATCGATGGTCAGATCGCTGCGACCAAGGCCCTCGGCTGGGATTGCATCGAGAGCCGAGCCATCGATGGCACCAACATCCACGACATCACCGACGAGGAGTTCGACGTCGTCTATGGCAAGCTCCAGGATGCCGGCGTCAAGATCAACTGCTTCGGCTCCTGCGTGGCCAACTGGGCCAAGCAGGTGGATGAGTCCTTCGACTCCTCCCTGGAAGAAACCAAGCGCGCCATCCCCCGCATGCAGCGCCTCGGGACCAAGCTCATCCGCGTCATGTCCTTTGCCTGGTTCAAGGACCGGGACGTCAAGGACCAGATGGCCGAGGAACGCTTCCGCCGTCTTCGCATTCTGGTCGACATGTTCCAGGAAGCCGGCATCCAGCCGGTGCATGAGAACTGCATGAACTTCGGCGGCCTCGGCTGGCCCTGGACTCTTGAAATGGTCGAGAACGTACCGGGACTGAAGCTTGTCTTCGACACCGGCAATCCCGTCGGCGCCGATGACCGCATGAAGGACGCGCCCTATCCCAAGCAATCCAGCTGGGAGTTTTATGACCACGTCAAGGAACACATCGCCTACGTCCATATCAAGGACGGCCATTTCGATGCCACCAAGGATGATCTGGTCTGCACCTGGCCTGGCGAAGGCAAAGGCGACGTGCGCCGCATCGTCGGCGATCTCCTGGCCAACGGCTACGACGGTGGCTTCTCGATGGAACCCCACATGGCCGTGATCTTCCATGATGCATCCGTGGTTGCCGATCCCAAGGTCATGTTCGACAACTACGTCGAGTACGGCCAACGCTTCATGGAACTCGTGGACGAGTGCAAGCAGGCCAACGCCTAGCCCATCTCTGCCAGACAACTGAGCCACGTTGGCGACACCGCGAAGATCGCCGTGTCGCCAACGTTTGCGTATCCAGGACAACGCCAATGCAGCTGAACGACATCACCGTCTCCCGCACCATCGTCGCCACCTTCTTCGAGAAGTTCATGGACAGCCTGGAGGTGGACGTCGCCATCGTCGGCGGCGGTCCCGCCGGCATCACCGCTGCCTACTACCTGGCCAAGGCGGGCCGCAAGGTCACCCTCTTCGACCGCAAGCTGGCCCCCGGCGGTGGCATGTGGGGCGGCGCGATGATGTTCAACGAGATCGTCATCCAGGAGGAAGCCAAGGGCATCCTCGACGAGTTCGACGTGATCACCAAGCCCGCCGAAGCCGAAGGCTACTACACCGCCGACAGCGTCCACACCGTCTGCACCCTCATCTCCAAGGCCACCGCCGCGGGGGCCCGGTTCTTCAACTGCATGAGCGCCGAGGACGTGCGCATCCAAGACAAGGCCGTCACGGGGCTGGTCATGCAATGGACTCCCGTCCAGTTGGCGGGCATGCATGTGGACCCGATCACCATCGGCGCTAGGTTCGTCATTGACGGCACGGCGCACGATTCCGAGATCGCCAATGTGATCCAGCGCAAAAGCGGTTGCGGCCTGCTCACCGAGACCGGCAAAGTCGTTGGTGAACAGCCCATGGACGCCGCCATCGGCGAGCCCCTGACCGTGGAGAACACCCGCGAGGTCTTCCCGAACGTCTACGTCACCGGCATGGCCTGCAACGCGGTCTTTGGTTCGCCCCGCATGGGCCCCATCTTTGGCGGCATGCTGATGAGTGGCAAGAAGGTCGCCCGACTGATCAACGAACGGCTCTAAACGCGGGCCCGCCGCCCCTCCCGAAGCATGACCGACCTCTTCCATGATCCCGACGCGCAGGCTGCCCGACGCGGAGATGGCCGGATTCCCCTCGGTGAGGAGCGGACGCTTGTTCTCCCCAGAGTGACTGGTTTCTGCCATGGCGTGCGCGCCGCCCTGCAGCAACTGGAGTCCGTCCTGGCCCGGACCAGGGGACGGGTCTGGCTCTTCGGGGAGATCATCCACAACGACACCGTCAACGAGCACTTCCGCCAGCGCGGCGTCCATATCCTGCCCGAGGGACAGCTTGAGGACAGCTTCGCCGCCACCGCGGCCGGAGACACCTTCGTGATCCCCGCCTTCGGCCTCGAGCGGGATCTGGAGCGCCGTCTCCGCGCCTTCGCCGATGACGTGGTGGACACGACCTGCGACTGCGTCAAGCTGGTGTGGGCCTTCGTGGAGGCGCAGGCTGCTGCGCGCCGGACCATCCTTCTCCACGGCAAACCCAACCATCCCGAAACCCGGGCCACCCTATCCCGCGCCCTCACCCCCGCCAATGCCGCGATCGTGGTCCCCGACCTGGACCATGCCCGCTGGCTTGCCAACGGGATCCACGCAGCATCCCTGGCCGACTACCCTCCCGAACTAGTCCATCATCCCGACCATGTGGACCTAACCCGCCTGGCCATGGCCAACCAGACCACCATGCTGTTTAGTGAAACCAGGAAGCTCGAATCGATCATCGCGGCGGGGGCAGCCCAGGCCGGCGGTGAACTTCTGCCTGCCAAGACGGTATGCAAGGCAACCCAGGCTCGCCAGGATGCGGCGAGGCGAGTCTGTGCGGACGGGGTAGACCTGATTCTGGTCCTGGGCGGCTTCACCTCCAGCAACACAAACCAGTTGCTGCGCCTGGCCAGCAACTACGCCCCCGCCTTCTTCATTGGCAAAGCCAGCGCCCTGACTTCCAAGACCATCTGCCACTTCGACCCCGGAACCAAGATGACCGCCACCAGCGCCGACTGGCTCCCACCACCTGGTGCCCGCATCGCCCTCCTCGCCGGGGCATCCTGCCCACCGGGAGATATCGGGGAAGTCATCCGCACCCTCCGCCAGCTCACCGGCCTCGCCCCAGGCTGACCGCCGGGACCAGACGGCAAGAGGCCGGACGAGTCAAAGGTGCCCCCCCGACTCCGGACTTCTCCCCCCTCCGCTTCCTGGCACCCCTCTGTTCACTGGGAAGCCCCTGACAAGAAAAGGCGCGACGCCCGGGAAGGGCGTCGCGCGCGAAGTCTAGTCACGAATGGCAGTACATGCCGCAGCCGGAGCCTAGTAGTTCGACCAGGGCAGCCGGCTCTTGATGACGGCGGCCGTGTCGTGGGCCTGCTCGGTACGGACCCATGACGCATGCTGGTCCGCATAGAGAACGTTGATCCCACCCGTGTGATGGTCCAGCACGCCGGTGTCGCAACCAGTCTTGTCCGTGGCCGGTCGCCAGTAGTTGCCGCCCTTGGACTCGCCCATGTGGAAGAGCTCGGAGGGATGCTTGATCTCCCCAACCATGAGGTACGCGGAACGGAAGCCGCAACCAGACGCATACGCGGATCTCGGCAGCTTGGCACGCTCCGAGGCAAGGGAATTGCCGCAGAAACCCGCCACGCTCGAACGAGACGGGCAGAGGAAAACGTTGACGTCGCCAACGTAGGAGAAAATCCCATGGGCGGCCAGGCCACCATAGGCGCCGCCAGAACCACCGCACCGCGCCCCGAGGTTGCTCTTCATATAACGACCCTTGGAGTCGAGCGTGTACATGGCCACGCCCAAGCCAAGCTGTTTGATATTCCCCAGGCACGAAGTGGAGCGCGCCTTTTCCCGCGCCTTGCTCAAGGCAGGCAGCAACATGGACGCCAGAATGGCGATGATGGCAATCACCACCAGGAGCTCGATAAGGGTGAAGCGACGCAGTCTCATGATGCGGGTCTCCTGTGCCAGTGGACGTTCAGAATCACCATACGTCAAGTTGACAATCATCCAATATTGGTGCTGCTTGCAGAATGGCAAGCCTCCTACGTTCGCTATTGTCAATGAAGGGTGCCCCAGCCGCAATTGCCGCGCGTGGATTCCGCCGATGGCCTTGCGCAACAACCCGAACTCCCCATCGTGACGGACCTTGCCAGCACGTGCAAGTACGCCACCGGCTGCCCGGAGCCCGGCGGCGATCCCCGCAGCAGAACCGGCGTGAATGATTCAGGCCACCCCTCTGGCACGCGTCCGGGAATGGTTGGGACAGGCCCGGCATACTCATCCGCCTGCCCCCTTTTTCTCATTTCCAGGGGTGCGATTTGGTGACACTGGGCCAGCAGGGGTTACATTATGGGTGTTCAAACGGTATACGGGTCCCCGTGTACGTCAGCCCCTTTACAGTCAACACCTGGAGGCAAGCGGGGCTGTCGTAGTCCCCACCGTCCTTATGGCTAGACACTCCCTGCGTCAGTGGATGCCAATCTGCGCATTCCTGGCCCTTTCCCCAATCCCGCTTCTCTCCGGAGGCGGCAACGGCGAACTCCAAGCGCTGGTTCGGCAAGCCTGGACGGTCAGTCCCAAGGTGAAGGCCGCCCGGCATCGTGTCGAGCAGTACCTTGCCCGCCATGACGAACTGGAGGGCTTCACCGATCCTGCTGTCTTTGCGGCCGCAGGCACTGCCGAACGCACCCGTGGCGTGCCCGGGAGCTCAGGGTACCGTTCGCTGACCAACAACGCCACGGAACTCCAGGGCGGCGTGGCGATGCCCTTGCAGCCCGGGGCCTACGTGTCCCTCGGCGCAGCCGAACGTTGGTATGACAATCCCGAAGACCAGGACGCCTACTACCAGACCCTCGTCGGCCTCCGCATCCGCATCCCCCTCGGCCGGGACCGGGGCTTCCTCCAGTGGGATCTGGACCGCGAGAGAACCCTCGCCGAGTGGCATGCCACCGTTGCCGAACTGACGCAAGTCCTGCAGACGCTGCGCCGCGACACGGAGAAGGCCTATCTAGGGCTTCAGGAGGCCCACGCACTGGCCAGCGTGGCCACGGAAGCCGCGGAACGCTTCCAAAAGCTCTTCGACGAGGCCACCGAGCTGGTCCGGCTCAAGGTTGTCCCGGAGTACCAGATCGCGCCGGCCCTGATGGAACTGGAACTACGCCGGGCAGACCAAGTTCTCAACCAACGTCGAACCGAAGCGGCCCGGATCACTCTGCACCGGGTGGTGGGAGAGGATGTCGAGGTCAAGACCGTACTCAAGCCCATCGAGTTGGTAGCCTGGGCCAATGACGAAGGCCTGCCCAAACCCCAGGACTTCGAGGCCATCCTTGAGACGCGCGGGAACTACCGCCTGATCCTGGCCAGGCTCCAGGCCGCGCGCGCCGACGCCCGCCAGGCTGAAGACGACCAACGCCCAGACGTCTCCCTGCACCTCGGTGCCACCTGGCAGGGGGAACACGAGTCCCTCCCCCTTGGCAACGACCATATCACGTCGGACAAGCACGTGGGCGGCGAGGTGACGCTCGTCTACACCCGCCCGCTGGGCTACCGCGCCGAGAACGCCAGACGGGCACAGAAGAAGGCGCGCGTGGGCGAACTCAACGAGAATCTCCGGGACACCGCCGTGAGCGTGCGCGCCGAACTGCGCACTGGCGAGTTGTTCTTCCGCCATGCGGCCAGACGCCTGGCAATCCTGAGCAAGGCCCGTGATGCCGCCCTCACGACCCTCAAGGCCGAGAACGAACGGTTCCGCCTCGGTGAAGGGCGCAGCCGCAACGTCCTCGATGCCCAGAAGGACCTCACCACCATCAACCAGCGCTTGACCCAGACCGCCGCCGAGCTTTTGCGTGCCCGTATGGACTACGCCTACGCCACCGGCTACAGTCCGACAAAATAGGCGCCGACACAGTTTCGGGAACCATAGGAAAGGAGGCCTGCCATGGCTAAGCTAAGCAAACTGCTCGGACTGGGGCGAGAACCCATGGACGAGGAGCCCGAAGAGGAGTCACTGGAACGCTCGATCCTCCAGCAGGATCAGCAGGACAACCTCGAGATGGACATCAACATCCTCGAGGACGAGGATGGTTCGCGCGAACAACAGGC
>JABGQJ010000003.1 GCA_018648945.1 Victivallales bacterium | reverse complement strand
CCCTCTGGGACTCCCGCTCTCACTGTCATTTCGCGGTGAGGCATGTACATTTTGCATCCGACTGCCGATGCCGATAGCAGAATGCGAACTCCAGCAGGGAGATTCCAGATATGATACTCGACGAACTGCGTTCCTATGGCGTCGTTCCTGTGGTGGCGGTACCGAGCGTTGACGCAGGGCTGCGGCTTTGCGAAGCCTTGCTGAAGGGCGGGTTGCCGGTGGCGGAAGTGACGTTTCGCACGGATGCGGCCGCAGCGACCATTGCGGCCGCGCGTGAGCGGTTCCCGGAGATGATTCTGGGGGCGGGCACGGTGCTGACTCCGGAGCAGGTGCAGCGGTCGGTGGATTCGGGGGCTCGCTTTGCGGTGGCGCCCGGCTGCAATCCCACGATCGTCACAGCCGCGCAGGAGGCGGGTCTGGTGTTTGCCCCGGGGGTGTGTACCCCGAGCGATATCGAACGGGCCCTGGAATTGGGTTGCCGGTTCCTGAAGTTCTTCCCGGCCGAGGCCGCCGGAGGGGTACCCATGCTCAAGAGCCTGATCGCCCCGTATCGCCATCTTGGGGTGGGCTTCTGCCCGACCGGTGGCGTGAAAGCGGCGAATATGCTGGAGTACCTGGGCCTGCCCGAGGTCGGGTTCGTCGGCGGCACCTGGGTTGCCAGCGGCAAGCTTATCGAGGCCGGGGCTTGGGACGAGATCGCTATCCTCGCCCGCACTGCCGTGGCCCTCGCCGCGCAACGCTAGAATAGGGAGGAATTGTGGAATGATGGAGTAATGGAACAATGGGGGCAACCGGCTCCCCAACGTCCCACCAAACCACCATTCCATCATTCCATCATTCCAACATCCACCCCGGAGACTTTCGTGATGTCCGTCAAACCTACGCTCCTTGTTCTTGCCGCCGGCATGGGCAGTCGCTTCGGCGGTGATAAGCAGCTCGCGGGCATTGGCCCGAGCGGCGAGTACATCCTCGACTACTCGATCTACGACGCCTGGAAGGCCGGCTTCGGCAAGATCGTGCTGGTGATCCGTCCCGAGCTGGAGGCGGATCTGCGCAAGCACTTCGCCGACAAGCTGGACGGCAAGGTGGAACTGGAGTTCTGCTACCAGGGCCTGACCGATCTGCCGGGCGGTTTCGAGCTTCCCGATGGCCGGACCAAGCCCTGGGGCACCGGGCACGCCATTCTCTGCTGCGCCGACGCGATCCAAGAGCCCTTCGGCGTGGTCAACGCGGACGATCTCTACGGCAGTGCCGCGTATCAGACACTGGCCGACTACCTGACCGGGGACCAGTTTGGCGAGGACACCTTTGCGATGGTGGCCTACAAGATGGCCAACACCCTCTCTCCCACCGGCGGCGTGTCGCGCGGGGTCTGTGTGGAAGAGGACGGCTTCCTGGCGGAGGTGGTGGAGACCCACAAGATCGAGAACGATCCGGCGGGCGAGTGCCGCTTCCCCGATCCCCACACCGGGGACTGGACGCCGCTGGCCGACGACTCCCTGGCCTCCATGAATTTCTGGGGCTTCCACCCCGTGGTCTTCTCCTATCTTCGCCTGCTGTTCGTGGATTTCCTGCAGTACCAGCACAAGGTGGAGAAGTCCGAGTATCTGATCCCCACGGTCGTGGATACGCTGATCAAGTCGGGCATGGCCCGCACTCGCGTGCTGACCACGGACGAGAAGTGGTTCGGCATGACCTATCAAGCCGACCGTGACCCATTGGTCGCCAACGTCGAGGGTCTGGTCGAGCAGGGCCGCTACCCCGCCGACCTTTGGGCTTAGCAGGAAGAGGATACCGCCACGCTATGAGCGAACACAATCTGAAATCGGTTTGCGCAGCCTTTGCCATCGACGGGGACTTCGTCGGGGCCATCCCTTTTGGCACTGGGCACATCAACGATACCTACTTGGTCGATGTCGGCAACACGAGCGGCCCCACGAAGTTCACCTTCCAGCGGATCAACCACAACGTGTTCCGGAACGTGGCCGGGCTGATGGACAACTTCAGGCGGGTCACCGACCACTTGCGCGACAAGCTTGCCGCCATGCCGGGCCGCGATCCGAACCGGGAGACCCTCTGCCTGGTGCGCACGCACGATGGTGCCCCCTTCCATGTGGACGAGGATGGCGGCCATTGGCGCGCCTATGTCTTCGTGGCCCAGGCGAGCACCTACGACGAGGTCCGCAACGGTGCCCACGCCTTCGAGGCCGCCCGCACCTTCGCCGAGTTCCAGAAACTGCTGATGGACCTTCCGGGTCCCTCGCTGGTGGAGACGATCCCGGACTTCCATCACACCCCGAGTCGGTTCGAGAAGCTGGAGGCGGCGATCAAGGCGGACAGCGCCAAGCGCGCCTCTCGGGCCCAGCCCGAGATCGAGTTTGCCTTGGCGCGCGGCGCCTCAACTGCCACCGTGGTGGACATGCTGGCAAGCGGCGAATTGCCCTGGCGCGTGACCCACAACGACACCAAGATCAACAATGTGCTTATCAACGATGCCGACGACCGCGGGCTCTGCGTGATCGACCTCGACACAGTCATGCCCGGCAGCATCATCTACGATTTCGGCGACCAGGTGCGCACCACCACCGGCACCGCCGCCGAGGACGAGGAAGACCTCTCGAAAGTGAACTTCCAGATCGATATGTTCGAGCAGCTTGTCAATGGCTATCTCTCGGTGGGGCGCGAGTTCCTGACCGCGAACGAGATCAGCCTGCTGGCCTTTGCGGGGCGCCTGATCACCTTCGAGATCGGGATTCGGTTCCTGACCGACTACCTCGAAGGCGACGTGTATTTCAAGGTCCACAAGAACGACCACAATCTGATTCGCGCGCGGACGCAGTTCGAGATGGTCCGCCAAATGGAATCGCACACCGAGCGGATGGAGGCCATCGTGGCCGCCGCCGCCCACGCCTAGATACTGGAGCGAACCGACCCATGAAACAGCCCTTCAACCTAGTTGAGCCCACCTTTGTCCCGGTCCTCGATCCGGGTTTCCGTCCCGCCGTGCTGGCCAATCGCGCATTCCTGGCCGAAGTGGATGCCTCCGGCGCGGGCGTGCCCTTGGTGATTGCCGTGGAGCGCGACCGGGGTCGCGTTTCGCGCTACGACACCCGCGTCTTCTCCATGGATCACCCTCGCGCCGCCGCGAACTTCTTCTACGTCGAGCGTCTGTTCAAGTTCCTGATCTGGCAGTGGGGTGGCTGGAAGGCCACCATCGGCGGCCCGGAGGCGCTCTGCCGCTATCTGGAATCCTGCTACAGCGCGGCTGGCGAGCGTGCCTTCGATGCCCAGTTGTGGGGCGATGAAGTCTACGAGAAGGAGATGGTCTTCGTCTCCACCAGCGCCGAAGACGCTCCTGCCACCTACGACGGCGCGGGTAGCGACCTGGTGCTGGACTGGACCGGTTGGCGCATTGGCTTCGACCTCGGCGCCAGCGACCGCAAGATCGCTGTCTGCAAGGACGGTGCGTTGGCCCTGGGCGCCGACGGCGAACCCATCCTCAGCGAGGAATACGTCTGGGACCCCAAGCCCGAGACCGACATCAGCTTCCACTACGAGAAGGTCCAGGAAGTGCTGAAGCTTGCCGAGGAGGCGATCAAGAAGATTGATCCCCAGGCCGAAATCAAGGGCATCGGCGGCAGTTCCGCCGGCGTCTACGTGGATGGCCGGGTACGCGTGGCGTCCCTGCTCCGCGGCATCACTCCCCGCGAGCGCTTCGAGGCCGAGGCGGCCCCGCTCTTCAAGCGCATCCAGGAAGACTGGGGCATTCCGCTACGCCTTGAGAACGATGGTGATGTGACCGCTCTGGCCGGTGCCATCAGTCTGGGCGAAGGCCCGGTCTTGGGTCTGGCCATGGGTTCCAGCCTGGCCGGCGGTTATGTGGACACGGACCGCAAGATCAAAGGCTGGATGAACGAGCTGGCCTTTGCACCGGTGGACTTCAACCCCGGCGCGGCCGTGGACGAGTGGAGCTGCGACCGTGGCGTCGGGGCCAATTACTTCAGCCAACAGGCCGTCTCCCGGCTGATCCCCGTGGCTGGCATCGAGATGGACGACATCGACGAGGATGCGATGCCCTTGCGCCTCAAGCGCGTGCAGGAACTGATGGACAAGGGCGACGACCGCGCCCGCAAGATCTACCAGACCATCGGCACCTACTTTGGCTACACCGTGGCGCTCTACGCCGACTTCTACCAGCCTCTGAAGCACATCGAGGTGCTGGGCCGGGTGATGAGTGGCGAAGGCGGCCGCCTGATCCTGGAAGGCGCGCGCGAAGTGCTTCAGGCCGAGTTCCCGGAACTGGCCGCCAGCATCAACTTCTTCGAGCCCGACGAGCGCGAAAAGCGCCATGGCCAGGCCGCCGCCGCCGCGAGCCTGCCCCTCACCGACTAGAGGATACCGAGAATGAACACCGAACGTGACGCCTTTATCAAGGAGAAGCTCGACGAGGGCTTGTCTCTGTCGGACGTCCAGAAGCTCTTGGCGTCCGAGCTGGACATCAAGATGACCTATCTGGATCTGCGGCTGTTGGCCGCCGACCTGGAGATCAACTGGGCGAAGCGGGACGAGGCCAAGGCCGAGGAAGCCAAGTCCGACGACGACATGGACATCTCGAAGATCCCCGAGCCCGAGGACGACGACGGTACGCCGAAGACGAGGATCGAGATCAGCAAGCTGGCCCGCCCGGGTATGGCGATCAGTGGTGACGTGGTGTTCCTCTCCGGCGCCAAAGGCGAGTGGTTCCTGGACAACCAGGGCCGCCTCGGCTTCAATCCTACGGAGGGATCCGCGCAACCCACCGAAGACGACCTGCGCGACTTCCAGCAGGAGTTGCAGCAGAAGCTCTCGAGTGGGGCGATGTAGTCGCAGTCACATCCCCGAGATCTGTCCCATTGACGACCGGAATGCGTACCCCACGCGTTCCGGTCGTTCTTTCTTGCAGGCTAGGACTTGCGGCTGCGCAGGAGGAGGACCAGGGTCCCGGCGAGCACCAGCAAGGGCAGGGCGAATACCAGAGCGCTGAGAGGCTCCCGGCGGTCGTCGCCGGAGTTGCCGCCACTCTCATCAACTGACTGCTGGCCCTGCATGGCCTGTTCGCCAGCGGGTATCTCGGGGGCGTCTTCCTTGCTCGCGGCGCCATCGTTGTCCTTGCCCCCGATGCTGATGGCTGTGAGGGGGGGCAGCTCCACTTCCTCGTAGACCAGGTCCTCGAAGATCGAGTTCCAGGCGGCGGTCATGAGCAGGTCCACGCCGGGGTTCTGAGCCTTCACTTGGCAGGAGCACGCCCCGGTCATGAAGGCGCCGGCCTCGTACAGGACCTCGGCGTTGATCCCCTTGTCCACGATCGCGTAGAGCGAGCGGCCTCGCCCGAACACGGGGAAGGCCATCGGCCCCCTCAGTTCGCGCAGGTCCGGCTCGGTGGCCAGGAGAGTCTCCACCAGTACCTTCTCCTTGGGATCGTCCCGGCGCACGCGCACGATGGAGAAGTCGATTTTGAGATCGCCTGCGGGATCCTCGTCCTCCGCCAGCGTGTCCTCGGGTTCTTGCGCTGGCAGTTCCAGGTTCTTCTCAAGGTCGCCGATAATGCGGTTCAGGCGTTCCAGGACGGTCTTGTTCTTCTTGGCGTCGTCGGACTCGAGGAACAGGAAAACAGCGGTCTCGCCGGCCATGAGGCGCTTGGCCGTCTCGGCACGGGCGGGCGAGTCGAGGAGCAAGGCCAGGTTGGCGGCGGTTGGCGGCAGGGAGATCACGGGCGGATGGGTGGGCGGAACGCGGGGGAAACGGAGCGTCAAGGCCGGTTCCCCGTCCCCTGCTTCCAGTTCGCGCACGGCCACGTTTACGTCCTCCCGGGCCTGAAGCTCGGCCAGCGCGGTTTCCAGGTCGGGCGGCACGGGCTCGGGCAAGCGGGTCTCCAGAATGTAGGTGTCCGGCTCCCAGCGTTCGAGAGCGTAGCGGTACACCGGGGTAGAACAGGCCGATGCGGCCCCGGCAAGGAGTAGGGCAAGCCCCGTGATCTGTCTTCCAACGACTCTGACGTGCATGTATCTGGACTCCGAATGCTTGTGTCGATCTGTCGGGTCAGTCAAGCAAGGTACCCGGTATACGAGGCGAGCGCTACTACAGCGTTGCCCTTCGGTAGACACCGGTTCGGCAGCAAACGTTTCCTCTACGCCAACCAATTCTTTGGGGACGGGCCTGCCAGGGGGGGATGGCAGCTACGCGTTGCGGGATTCGGCGGTCTCCACATACTGCTCGACGATTGCGGCGAAGGCGTGGACGATGTCGGGGTTGGTGCGGGGCTTCTTGGCCAGTTCCGGGTCGGGCAAATCCTCGCGGGGGACGAAGGGTTGGGAGTAGTGTCGCTTCGCTCCGCAGATCAGCTCGCCGACGAGGTGGGCCTCTTCGGGCGTGTGGATGCCGTCGATCACCGTGGTACGGAATTCGTAGTCGGATGCCTGTTCCATGATGAGCTGGATCGATGCCTGGATCTTGTCAGTACCTGGGAAATCGACGAAGGTCGCGTAGTTGGGCAGTGCGCATTTGATGTCCATGGCCACATAATCGACCATCGGCAAAAGCTGCTCAAGCACATCCGGCCTTGATCCATTGCTGTCCAGCTTGATGGCAAAGCCAAGGTGGCGGATGAAGGCGATGGTCTCGCCGATGGCCGGGGCGAGGGTCGGCTCACCGCCGGTAATGACGACGCCAGTGGCCCACTGCTTGCGGAAGCGTTCGCATACCTCGCGCAGTTTCTTCCACGTGTAGCCCGCCCGCCGCTCGCGGAGCAGGGCAGCGTTGTGGCAGAAGCCACAACCGAAGTTGCAGCCCGTAGTGAAGGTGACTCCGGCGATGCGACCGGGGAAATCGACCATTGTGGTTTGGCGCCGGGCACCGTAGATGGGGGAACATGGCGCGGTCGGGGTCATAGCTCGAGAGCTTGGCCCAACACCGCCGTGATCATCTTCGATGAGATCACGCCCTTGCCCAGAGTCGAGTAGTCCGTCTGCAGCCCAAGGTACTGATAGAGCTTGGACTTCATGCAGACCGCGTCGGGGACGCCGGGGGCGGGGTTTGGCAGGAATGCGTAGTCGCCGGTCTCCGGGTCGCGCTTGGTGACCACCATCGCGGGGATGCGGCTGGGGTTGACGCACTGCGCGCGGCTGAAGGCGATCAGTCCGTCCACTGTCTTCACGCTCAGGTACTGCTTTTCGAAATCCGCCCACTCCTTCTTGGCCAGGGTCTTGCCCAGGCGCTCCTTGAGCACCTCGCACTTCTGGCAGCCCTCTTTCCCGAAAATCAGGACGCGGTAGGTTTTGGCATCCTCGCTCATTATTCGTTCCTTATTGCTTTGTCATCCATTGCTGCTCACACTCGCCCGAAGGGGGGTGGCGCGGGGCTCAGTCGCCAGCCATCGGCAGGGGCTCATCATCGCTGGTCTCGAACTCCGCATCGTCATCGGCGGTTTCCACCGAGTAGACGCCGCGTTGGCGCGCCTTCAGTTCGCCGTAGCGTTTGCTCTTGTTCCAGTTCTGGATTTTGCTGAAGTAGCCGACCACGCGGGTCTCGCCGACCACCTCGGTGGACTTGCAGCGTGGGCAGGTCTCGATCAGGCCGCGGGCCTGATGGCCGCAGGCATCACAGTAGGTAAACTCGGGAGATATGGTCACCTGGGCGGACTGGGTCCGGAAGAACACCTCTTTCATGAGCGAGGCGATGGCCTCGGGGGAAGGCTGTTCCTCACCGACGAAGGCATGGGTGATGGCGCCGGATTCGATGAGGGCGTGGAACATGCCCTGCTTCTCGATGCGCTCCACCAGGCAGACCGGCGCGTCGGCGGCCAGGTGGACGCTGTTTGTGTAGTAGACCGCGTCGTTGTCCTCCGTCTCCTGAGCGCCCTTGACCGTGGCTGCGGCTTCCTTGTGATAGTTCAGCAGGTCGGCCTTGGCCAACCGCCGGGCGGCGGACTCGGCGGGGGACTCTTCCAGGGTCAGTTTCATGTTGTGCTCTTCGGCCAGTTTCTTGCCATACACATACATGTGGGCGACCACTTCCAGACCCAGGTTCAGGGCCTCTTCGTTGTCGTGGAATTCGCTGCCAAAGAGGAAGTTCACCGCGTCGTTTACGCCAATCAGCCCGAGGATGTAGGTGGCCTTTTCCAGCTCGACGTATTTGCGGCCATCGCAGGCTTCCCGACCGATCTGCCACAGCGGGCAACCCGGGCCTGACATCATCTCGGCGATGCGCTCTCGCTTCTCCAAGTGTGCCTGCACGGCGATGTCCATGGCCGCGTCGATCTCCTTGCAGAGCCCGCCCATGGTCTTGTCGCCCCGGCGGCTGGCCCGATAGGCGGCCTGTGGGATGTTGATGGTCACGTTCTGGAAGCCGCAGAAGCGCATGGATTCCGGGTGCCGGAGCATCCGGTTGTCATCGATGGTCGTGCGCAAACGGCAGCAGGCGGAGAGGGTTACCTCGTCGCGGTCGAAGATGAAGTAGGTGGAGCCGTTCTTGCTGGCCAATTCGCAGGCCTGCATGAAGATCTGGGTCTGCACGGGGTCCTCGAAGGTCTCCTCGCCGATGTGGAAGTCGCACTTGGGGAACTCGAAGATGCGGCCATTGCGGTCGCCTTCGCCCCAGACTTGGAGCAGAGCGGAAGTAAAACGCCGGGCTTCGGGCAGGTAGTCGCCATAGTTGACGATGGCTTCGCCGCGTTTGGCCAGTTCTTTCTCGACGGCCTCGTCGTAGATCACCGCCTCCTCCGGGCCGTCCTTGCCGCGCTGGGTCACGACCACTTCGCGGAGCACCGTGCGCTTGCCTTCCTTCGGGTCGTCGTAGGTGAGCTCCATCAGCTTGTTGCCGGCGGTATCCTCCGCTTCCAGCAGGACTTCGCGCAGTTCGGTGATCGTGCCATCGCTCAGGCGCAGCTGATAGTGCCCGCCCGGGCCGATGGCAGGGACGGTCTGCAGGTAGCTGGGCACGCCGGTGTGGATGTTGAAGTCCAGGAACAGGGTCTGGCCACCGCGCGAGAAGGCGTTCTGGGAGCCGTTGAAGATCAGCTCCTGGGCCACCTGCTTGATCTCCGCGTCGCTCAGCTTGCACAGATAGGGGGCGTAGAAGATGTTGATGTAGGCGATGCCGAGAGCACCCGCGTAGTTTGCCTGCATGGAGGCCAGGAACGTGTTCAGGTGCCCGGTCAGCACCGAAGCGCTACGGGCGGGGTTGGATTCGGTGTTGAGGTTGGAGAGATCCCGCAGACCATACTTCTTGATGTATTCGATGGAGTGGGAGGAGCAGTAGACGCGGTGGGGGTAGCCGAGATCGTGCAGATGGATGGAGCCGGTGCGATGGGCTTCCCGGACACGGTCGCTGAAGATGGTGTTCAGCCCCCACTGCTTCAGCAGGTACTCTGCCAGCCCCAGGTTGACGGCTTCGGGGTTGTTGCTGACGATGTTGCTGTTTTCGTCGGACTTGGCGAACATGAGCTGATCGATGAAGTCGCGCGGCACGTTGTAGAGCGAGAGGTCCTGCAGCTGCTTGTTCAGCCCGCGCGCTTCCAGTTCGATGTTGACCATCTCGCGGATCAGCGAGGTGTTGACGAACTGCATGTCGCCGGCGATGATCTGGTTCTCCACCGCCTTGGCGACGCTAACGGCATCCTCAGCGTCGAGGGCGGTCTTCTCCATCAGCTGCTTGACGATCCGCTGGCGGTCCCAGGTGTGCATGATGCTGCTGGAGTTGGACTCCACCAGCAGAATGGCGTCGGTGAGGTTGCCTTCCTTGCCTTTGCGCTTGCGGACCTTGATCCTGTCACGCGACTTCTCGCGTTGCTTCCGGTAGCGCTTGAAGCCTGCTACCAGCTGAGGCTGTCCCATCTCGGAAAGGACGATCTCGACGAGGTCTTGGACATCCTCCAGCCTGGGGATGCGCTGGCCGCTTCCGTCGGGTTCCACGTAGTACTCAGAGAGTTGGCTGTCGAGCTGCGCGATGACCTGCTGCGAGACGCGCTCGGGCAGGGCTGCATCGAAGTCGGTCTGGTGCAGCCGCGCGTCCGCTTCGGCGGCGTTTGCCACCGCGCCGGTGATCTTCTGCACGTGAAAGGGAACGACCATCCCATCTCTCTTGCGGAAAAGGGAAAACGGCGTGGGTTGCGGCACTTCTGGCATTGGTCCTGTCCTTTGCTGTCGCGGGCATCGAGGTGGTGGTCGGTGGTCAGGAGGTTCCCAGACCCGGTCGACACTATGAAAATGGGTAGGAATGTGTATCTTAAACGCCTACAGCGAGGCAACCGAATGGTGGTTGGGAGCATGCTGGAACTTGAGCGGGAAAAACGGGTTCGGCACCCCCCAAAGTTGCTATCCGGAAGCTTCGGTCGGTGTGCCGGTACACACTATATGTGCGCTTGGCGACTGTCTCAACCACCTTTGGTAGCGTTTTTCGGAGATTTGTTCACAAGTGCCTGCAATTCGGCTTGGCTAGGGGGCTGAGGTTTTTCCGGGGGGCTTCGGCCGGGGGTTCTGGGAGGGTGGGAATCGTCTTGGGCAAGCAGTTCTCCCACCGTCGGCTCACCCGCTTGCCGCAGCGGCCGCAAGGTGAGCTGCGGACCTGGCATTCCGGGCCTTCCCGGCTATTTTAGAAGGCTCGCGACCCGGACTTCACAGCAGCCTGGTCGGGGCTGCGGGGACTGCTCCCGGGTTGCCTGCTCCATCTTCGGGCCCGCGCTCGATCTGTGTTCTCACACGTGCTCTCAGGATTCGCTCCATGAATAGCCAAGAAATGGCCAAAGCGTACGAACCGGCGACGGCCGAGCGGCGCTGGTACTCCACCTGGGAGGAGCGCGGGTATTTCCGCGCTGACTCCGCTTCGGAGAAGGCCCCCTACACGATCGTCATTCCGCCACCCAATGTGACCGGGATGCTGCATCTTGGGCACGTGTTGAACAATACGCTGCAGGACATCCTTGTCCGGTTCGAGAAGATGCGCGGGCGTGAGGTCTGCTGGGTTCCCGGCACGGACCACGCGGGCATCGCCACCCAGTCGAAGGTGGAGAAGGTGCTGCGCGAGACCGAGGGCGTCACCCGCCACGATCTCGGGCGCGAGACCTTCCTGAAGCGGGTGTGGGAATGGCGCAACCAGTATGGCGGCACGATTATCAAGCAGTTGCGCACGCTCGGCTCCGCCTGTGATTGGGAGCGGGAGCGATTCACCCTTGACGAGGGCCTGTCGAACGCGGTGAAGGAAGTGTTTATCCGCCTGCACAAGAAGGGGCTGATCTACCGGGGCCACCGGATCATCAACTGGTGCCCGGAATCCCACACCGCTCTCTCGGACGAGGAAGTGAACCACAAGGAGGAGAAGGGCCATCTTTGGCAATTCCGCTACCCCTATGCCGATGGCTCGGGCTTCGTCACCGTGGCCACCACCCGGCCGGAGACGATGCTGGGCGACACCGCAGTGGCCGTCCATCCCGACGATTCGCGCTATGCGGACAGGATCGGGACGACTGTCCTGTTGCCCATCGTCAACCGTGAGATCCCCGTGGTTGCCGACGATTTCGTGGACCCGGCGTTCGGCACCGGCGCGGTGAAAGTGACCCCAGCGCACGACCCGAACGACTATGAATGCGGGTTGCGGCACGATCTGCCCATGATCAACGTCATGAACGAAGATGCCTCCATGAATGCTCGGGCCGGGACGGCCTACGAGGGCACGGACCGTTTTGTCTGTCGCAAGGCGGTGGTTGCCAAGATGGAGGAGCTTGGGTTCCTGGCCGGGATTGACGAGCATGTTCACCAAGTGGGCTACTCCGAGCGCGGGGACGTGCCCGTGGAGCCCCGCCTCTCCGAACAGTGGTTCGTGAGCATGAAGGCCCTGGCCGAGCCCGCTCTGCGGGCCGTGGCCGACGGCAAGATCCGTTTCCACCCCGAGCGTTGGACCAAGACCTACAACCACTGGCTGGAGAACATCAAGGACTGGTGCATCAGCCGGCAGTTGTGGTGGGGGCACCGCATTCCCGCGTACTACTGCCAGAGTTGCGGCGAAACGGTGGTGGACCGCGATACCCCGAGTGCCTGCCCGAAGTGCGCGGGGACCGAGTTTAGACAGGAAGAGGATGTTCTCGACACCTGGTTCAGTTCCTGGCTCTGGCCCTTCTCCGTGTTCGGTTGGCCCGAGGAAGGCGCGGATCTCAGCCGGTTCTACCCCACCCAGAGCCTGGTCACGGGGCCGGACATCATCTTCTTCTGGGTCGCGCGCATGATCATGGCCGGGCTTGAGTTCATGGGCGATATCCCGTTTAAGGACGTCTACTTCACCTCGATCATCCGGGACGATCAGGGACGCAAGCTCTCCAAGTCCCTGGGCAATTCCCCCGATCCGCTGGATGTGATCGATACCTATGGTGCCGATGCGCTTCGTTTCACGATCATCTACATCGCGCCCACTGGGCAGGATATCTGCTACAGCAACGAGAAGTGCGAGGTGGGGCGGAACTTTGCGAACAAGATCTGGAACGCCGTCCGTTTCCGGCTGGCCCAGGGCGAGTTGTCTGCGGATTGGGAGAAGCTGGACGGGTTGACCGCTGCGGATCTGCGCCCTGACGACCGCTGGGTTCTGGCGCGCTTCTCGGAGACGGCCCGCGATGTGACCCAGGCGCTTGAGAGCTTCAATTTCAGCGAGCTTTCTCGCTTGCTGTACGACTTCATGTGGAATGAGTTCTGCTCCTGGTATCTGGAGTCGGCCAAGGCAGTGTTCCATGGTGAGTCGAGCCAGAAGGCGGCGACGCTGCGGGTGTTCGACCATGTGATGGGGCATTTCCTGCGGCTGCTGCATCCGGTGATGCCCTTCCTCACCGAGGAGCTTGCCCATCAGGCTGGCTTCGTGGCCGAGGAAGACTCGGTCATGCTGGCGTCCTGGCCCGAGCCCATGGCCCCCGAGTGCCTTGCGGGGTTGGGGGCGACCGAGGAACTGGTGGCGCGGACCGCCGCCAAGTTCGACCTCATCCGCAGCGTGCGGAACGTGCGGGCGCAGTATAAGATCCCGGTGAGCATGCGTGCCCCGGTCATCATCGCTCCCGCTCAACCCGAGGACGGGGAATTCCTTGCCAGCGACCTCTCCTCGCTACAGGGCCTTCTCTATGCCTCGTCGGTCACGATCGATGCGGCTTACCAGACCTCCGGCCCGAACGGCGTGGCGGTCGGGACGCTTGGTTCCGCCTACATTCCGTTGGCCGACGTGATCGACCTGGACAAGGAGCGGGCCCGCCTCGGGAAGCAGTTGGCCGAGACCGAAGGTTTCATCAAGGGAGCGGAAAAGAAGCTTGGGAACGAACGTTTTGTGAACCGAGCCCCCGCTGAGGTTGTCAATCGAGAACGTGAACGGCTCGTCGAGCTTGGCGAGACAAGACAGCGTATCCAGGAACAGATCACTGCTTTGGCCTAGCATTCTCACCCCACCACAAAAGGACGATGGACATGGAACTGGAAAAACAGATTCGCGCGAAGCTCGAGGAACTGCGTGGTGCTCTGCAAGCGGACGGGGGTGACCTGGAGGTCGCCGCCATCGACGGCACCAACGTGAGCCTTCGCCTGAAGGGCGCCTGCGGCTGCTGTCCCCATGCGCAGATGACCCTCAAGAACGGCATCGAGCGGATTCTCCGCGAGCAAGTGAACGAAGAGATCGTGGTCGAACGCGCCGCGGACTGAGGCGCGCCACGTCCCGATACGAACGCCGACAGTTGCTAGACGGCAAAAGGGAGCCCGGAATGATGGAACAATGGAATAGTGGAATGATGGAGTAGAGCACCCAGCCTTTCTGTTCCCCATTCGCCCATTGTTCCAGCATTCCACCATTCCAGTTTCCCTCTTCCCCTGCTGGCGTTTCCCATCTTCGGCCCGAACGCGCTAGCGAGCGCCGGTCGCCCGAGACAAGGAGCATGCATGATGGAAAGCCACACGATTTCAGTGTTGGTGGAGAACAAGTTCGGCGTCCTGGCCCGCATCTCTGGGCTGTTCAGCGGCCGGGGCTTCAATATTGACAGCCTGACGGTCAGCCCCACCAATGACGAGACCCTGTCCCGCATGACCATCGTCACCCATGGCGACGATGCCGTGCTGGAGCAGGTCGAGAAGCAACTCAACCGCCTGGTGGAGGTGGTGAAGGTGACCGACCTCACCGGCAGTGGCTTCGTTTCCCGCGAACTGATGTTGGTCAAGGTATCGACCGTTGGCGCGGTCACCGGCGAGATCATCCAGATGGCCACTGTCTTCAAGGGCAACGTGGTCAATGTGGAGCATGACTCGCTCGTGATCGAGGTCACCGGCCCCACGGCGAAGTGCGACGCCTTCGTCGAGCTGATGAAGGGCTTCGGCATCATCGAGCTGGCCCGCACGGGCCGAGTGGCACTGGCACGGACGTCGGAGACGACCGAGATGATCGACCAGGTGGTCGCCAGCGAGTAGGCAATTCGGCGGGTCAGGGACGCTTGTTGTCCTTGGCCCAGTCGAAGAGCGCCCCATGGGCCGCCTCGTCGTCGTCCTCGCCCTTGGCGGGGGCGGGGGCGGGTGGTTCGGCTGCGGTTGCCGGTGCGGCGGGGGCCGGCTCGCCCGCGAGCATGGTGAGCAATCGCTGCTCGTCGATCACCTCGACCCCCAGGTCCGCCGCCTTGCGGGTCTTGCTGGCCCCGGTGTTGGCCCCCGCCACGAGGAAGCTCGTGTTGCGGCTGACCGAACCTGCGGCGCGGCCGCCAAGGGCTTCGATGCGTTCCTTGGCTTCGCCGCGGTCCATGGTCTGTAGCGTGCCGGTGAGGACGAAGGTCAGGCCGCTGAGGGAGGCGGCCTGCGCGGGGGCTGTCTCGGGCGCGCGTCCCTTTGGCTCGATGCCGATCTTCACCAGGCGTTCGCAGAGGGCCTGTCCAGCGGCACTGGCAAAGAAGGCGAGGATGCTCTGGGCTGTCTTGGGGCCGATGTCGGTGGTCACATAGCCGCCCGTCTTGGCCTCGCTTGGGCGGACCAGGCCGATGGCGGCCAGTTGGTCCCCTTGGGCGGTGATCTTGGTCTCCACTTCCGCCAGCTGGCGCGCAAGGTCCTGCTTCTCCCCGCTGGCCCGTTTGCGGTTGCGCACGGCGTTGGGGTTGAGGTCTCGCAGAGAGTCTTGCAGTTCGAAGAGTTCAACCAGGCTCCTGAGCAGGTCGGATTCGGCCACGGCGGCGAGATCTGCATGGCAGTTCGCGAGATGGCGGGAGACGCTGGCCCCCACCTGGGGAATCCCGATGGCATGCAACCAGCGCGCGAGGGGGAGATCCCTCGCCCGGTTCACGGCCTCGATCAGCTTCGTGGCGTTCTTCGGGCCGAGAACACGGGGCTCGCTCTCGGTGCCGAGATTGAGGGCCGCGAGGAGGGGAACCGCCAACGAGAAGAGATCAAGGGGTTCGGCGACCAGCCCTCGTTCCACGAGCTTCTCGGCGACGATGCCGCCGAGGGCCTCGATGTCCATGGCGTTGCGGGAAGCGAAGTGCTGGAGGCGTCGCACGCTCTGGGCGGGGCACTGGAGGTTGGGGCAACGGTAGGCGACGAACTCGGGGTCGCGTTCGATCGGGCCGCCGCAGGATGGGCAGACTCCGCCGACATGCTGAACGAGGTCGAACGGTTCGGACTTCTCCTGCCGGCACTCGGGAACGGTCTCGACGACTTCGGGAATGACTTCCCCGGCCTTCTGGATGACCACCGTATCCCCCACCCGGATGTCCTTGCGGCGGATCTCGTCCTCGTTGTGGAGCGTGGCCCGCGCGATGGTGGAGCCCGCCAGGAACACCGGTTCCAGCTCGGCGACAGGCGTGAGCACGCCGGTGCGCCCCACTTGCACGGTGATGGCGTGGAGGACGGTCCGGGCCTGGTCTGGCTGGTACTTGAAGGCCTTGGCCCAGCTCGGGGCCTTCGAGGTGAAGCCAAGCTTCTCCCGCTGGGCGAAGTCATCGACCTTGATGACGGCGCCGTCGATGTCGTAGGGGAAGTCGTGGCGGGTATCGCCGAGCTCGCGGATGGCGGCGAGCATCGCTTCCAGGCCGCGCACCTGCGGGCTCCATGGCTGAGTCCGGAACCCGAAGCAGCGCAGAGCGGCCAGCAGCTCCGTCTGGCTGTGAATCTCAACGCCCCGGACCTCCCCTTCAGCGTAACAGACGATCTCCAGCGGTCGCTGGGCCACCGCTCGGCTGTCGAGCTGCTTCAGCGTTCCGGCGGTGGCGTTGCGGGCATTGGCGAACTCGGCTTCGCCACTGGCGAGGCGATGGGCGTTGAGCGAGGAGAAGCCCTCCTTGCTCATGAACACTTCGCCCCGGGCCTCGAAGACGGCGGGGGGGGAGTCGGTGTCCAGGCGCAAGGGCACGCTGGGGATGGTGCGCACGTTGGCGGTGACCTCGTCGCCCTGCACGCCATTGCCGCGGGTGAGGGCCTGGACGAGGATCCCGTCCTCGTAGCGCAGGGAGATGCTGACGCCATCGACTTTGGGCTCGATGATGTAGGCGGGTTCGCTGGCGCCAAGCCCCCGCAGGACGTAGTCATGGAAGCGGCGCAGTTCGTCGTCGTCGTAGGTGTTGTCCAGGCTGAGCATGGGCACGGCGTGCGGTTGCGCCTGGAAGGCGGTCAGGGGCTCGGCCCCGACCCGCTGGCTGGGCGAGTCGGGGGTGACGAGGTCTGGGAACGTGCCCTCCACCGCCAGAAGCTCACGATACAGCGCATCGTATGCCTGATCGCCAATTTCCGGTGCCGCCTGCACATAGTAGAGGCGGTTGTGACGCTGCAGTTCCTGGCGGAGCTGCCCAAGGCGGAGTTCGGCTTCCCTGCGGTCCATCGTGTCCCTGGCCTCCGCGGTCGTCCTAGTTGAACACCTTGTTCAGCGCGTATTCGACGATGCCTTCGGCCCCGGCCTCAATCAGTTCGGGGACGATCTCCCGCACGATCTTCTCGTCAACCACGGTGGTCAGGGAGAACCAGGTACCGTCGGAGAGTGGTGCCACGGTGGGGCGGTGCAGAGCTGGCAGGATGGCCAGGACATTGTCCAGGTCCGCCTTGCTGACGTTGAGCATGAGCCCAACCTTCTTCTCGGCGGCGAGCACGCTCTTGAGGAGCAGGGCGATGCGGTCGATCTTGCGGCGTTTGAACTCGTCTTGGTAGGCATCTTTGTTGGCGATGAAGCGGGTGGTGGTCTCGCAGAGGGTATCGACGATGCGCAGGTTGTTGGCGCGCAGGCTGGAGCCGGTTTCGGTGATCTCGACAATGGCGTCGGCCAGGCGCGGCGGCTTCACTTCGGTGGCTCCCCAGCTGAACTCAACCGTGGCCTGGATGCCGTGTTTGGCGAGATAGCGCTCGGTCATGCCCACTGCTTCGGTCGCGATGCGGGTGCCGGCGAGGTCCGCAGGCCCGTTGATTGGGGAGTCCTCGGGTACGGCAAGAACCCAGCGGAGCGGCTTGCGCCCGACTTTCCCGTAGACCAGTTCGGCGACCTCTACCACGTCCGCGCCATTCTCCTGAATCCAGTCGAAACCGGTCAGGCCGGCATCAAGGATGCCTTCCTCCACGTAGCGCGCCATTTCCTGGGCTCGGATGAGCAGGCACTCGATCTCTTCGTCGTCGATGGAGGGGTAGTAGGAGCGGGAGGAGATGTTGACGGCGTAGCCCGCCTTCTTGAACATCTCGACGGTGGTTTGCTCCAAGCTGCCCTTGGGCAGGCCAAGCTGCAAAGTAGCCATACTGGAATCTCCTGGGATCGGGTAACGGGATTGAGGAATCGCTCGGTACTGTATCCCGACCGGCCGGTAGTCGCCAGCGAGGGCGGGTCAGGGGAGGGGGACAAAGCGCCGGTTGCCGGGATTGTGGTCTGCGACGTAGTGGGAACTCGGTCCCTGTTGGCGGATCTCGCGCCAGACGCCCAGGAATTCCTGGTGGGTGCTGACGTCGGTCACCTGGCCCCGCAGTTCGCGGGGGTAGCCGCGTCCGACCAGGTAGGCGAGGATGATCTTGCGGGCGTTGCGGAGGGCATTGCGTTCGCCATAGAGCTCGATCATGCCCTCGACATGTTCGCGGAGAACCGTGCAGAGCTCCTCGTGGGTTGCCGGGGGGGCCTCGGGCTGAAGCAGCTCTCGGAAGAGCCAGGGGTTGCCGATGGCGCCGCGGGCCACCATGACCTGGTGGCAGCCCGTGTGGCGGGACAGTGCCTCCGCGTCCTGGCGGGAGAAGATGCCGCCGTTGGCGATGACCGGGATGCTGAGGGACTCGCGCACGGTGGCGATGATGCGGCAGGCGACCGCACCAGCGTAGATGCGGTCGACGGTGCGGCCATGGATCGTCAGGGCGCGGATGCCGCATTGCTGCAGGGCGCGGGCCAGAGCCAAGGTGGGTTCGGGGTCGTGGTCGTCGAGCACGCGGATTTTGGCGGTAACTGGGTGCACGGACGCCTGAACAAGGGCCTCCACGCAGCGGACGGCTTGGTCGCGCTGGAGGCCCAGGGCGGCCCCGGCTCCCCGCTGGGTGACCTTCTTGACCGGGCACCCCAGATTGAAGTCCACCACCTCGAACTGGCGCTGGTTGAGCAGTCGGGCCGCCTTGGTGATGAGATCGGGATCGGCCCCAAGCAGCTGTGTCCCCAGCCACGGTTCCTCGGTGCCACGGCGGAGGATGGTCTCGTTGTGGGGGTTGCCGTAGGCCATCGCGCCCGCATCCACCAGAGCGGTGAAGGCATAGTGGCATCCCTGAGCCCGGCACGCTCGGCGGAAGGGCAGGTCGGTGTAGCCCGCCAGAGGGGCGAGATAGACGCGTTGGCAGGGAGCGGGCGATGGCGCGGTCTGGGCGGCCATGGGCTGGAATCCCGGGTAGAGAAACGCGCGCCGGGAGGCTGGTTGGCTTCCCGACGCGCGGCGTGAATGAGAGCTGGAGACCGGCTTGTCTAGCGGCCCCGGTTACGCAACCGCCCCTTGCTCAGGAACCCGTCGTAGTGGCGGGAGAGCAGATGGGCTTCGACCTGCCGCATGGTGTCGAGCGTGACGCCGACCACGATCAGCAGGCTGGTTCCGCCAAAGAACTGGGCCACCCCCATGGGGATCTTGAAACTCATGTAGAGGAACATGGGGAGAACTGCCAAGCAGAGCAGGAACGTGGCTCCGGCCACCGTGATGCGGGTCATGGTATGGTCCAGGAAGTCGGCGGTGGGGCTGCCGGGCCGGATGCCTGGCACATAGCCACTGCGCTTCTGGAGATCATCGGCGATCTGCACTGGGTTGAACTGGTTTGCCACCCAGAAGAAGGCGAACGCCATGATCAGCGCACCGTAGCAGAGGATGTAGCCGGGCTCGCCATAGGCCAGAGCCGCTCCCAACCAGCTCCAGCTGGGCGCGTGCCACCAGCCTCGGGTGACGGCCAGGCGAGTGAGCATGCCAGGGAACATCATGATCGCACCACCGAAAATGATGGGCATGACGCCGGCGTAGTTCACTTTCAGGGGCAGATAGCTGTTGGTGCCGGCGGTCACGCCGCCGCGGCCAGCCATCCGCTTCGCATACCGAATCGGGATTCGGCGCATCCCCTGAATCAGGGCGACCGTGGCCCCGCAGATCACCAAGAACATGGTGAGCAGGAGGAGCATGTACACCGCCACTGCGCCGAGGCCGGGGGCATCGACGACCAGGAAGGTGTAGAGGTTCTTCAGGGAGGCAGGCAGGCGAGCCAGGATGTTGACCGTGATGATCAACGACGCTCCGTTGCCGATGCCTCGCTCGGTGATCATCTCGCCGAGCCACATAAGGAACAGCGCGCCGGCTGTCAGGGTGATGACCGTGCGCACCAGGAACCAGATGCCCGGATGGGGGACCACGTTGGTGATGTCGGAGATCCCGAAGCGACTCGGGTCGCTCATCGCCTTGGCGAAGATCGTGCCCTGGATGAGGCAGATCACGACCGCGGCGTAGCGGGTGATTTGGTTGTATTTCTGGCGTCCGGTTTCACCTTCGCGCACCATCTTCTCCAGCGAGGGGACGACAGGCGTCATCAGCTGCATGATGATGGAGGCGGAGATGTAGGGCATGATGCCCAGAGCGCCCACGGCGAACTTCTGCATCGCGCCGCCGCTGAAGAGGTTGAACATGTCCATCACACCGCCGCCGCCCTTCTTGCCGAACATGGCGGCAAGGGCGCTCGCGTTCACCCCCGGACAAGGGATGTTGGCGGTGACTCGGCAGAGAAGGATGATTCCAAACGTAAAAACGATACGTTTTCGAAGCTCAGGAATCTTCCAACTGTTGAGATAAGCGGAAAGCATCAACAGGCTCCCTCATGGTACCCGACTGGTCCTGGGCTGCCGCCCCCCGAGCGGGACATTCCGGGGGACGGACCCGACGGGGCAAACTCAGACTTCCTGACAGGTTCCACCGGCGGCTTCGATCTTGGTGCGGGCGCTGCCGGAGAACTTCTCCGCGCGGACCGTCAGGGATTTGGTCAGTTCGCCGTCGCCCAGAATCTTCAGGGGCGTTTCGAGCTTGCTGAGGAGTCCCCGTTCCTTGAGAGCCGCCTTGTTCACCTCGTCGCCCGCGCTGAAGTTCTCCTCCAGGTAGCAGACGTTGACGACGGTGAAGGTGACGTGGTTCGGGTTGGTGAAGCCACGCTTGGGCAGGCGTCGGAAGAGGGGGATCTGGCCGCCCTCGAAGTGGAGTCGGCGCTTGGAGCCCGCGCGGGCGCCCTGGCCCTTGTCGCCGCGCCCGGCCGTGCGCCCGTTGCCGGAGCCATCGCCCCGGCCGACGCGCTTCCGGGTCTTGCGCTGGAATGTGTTTTGAAGTTCGTGCAGTCTCATCGCTATCCTCGCTGGCACAGAAGGTGTGGAATCACAGTGCGGCAAGTTCCCGCTTGGCCAAAATCTGCTCCTTGGTGCGGAGCAGCGAGATGGCCTTCATGGTGGTCTTGACCACGTTCACCGGGTTCTTGGAACCCAGGGACTTGGCCAGTACGTCCTTGACGCCACCCAGCTCGAGAACGGCACGCATGCCGCCGCCGGCGATAATGCCGGTACCCTCGGAGGCAGGGCGTATAATCACGCGCCCGCCGCGGAAGCGGGCGATTACGGCATGGGTGAGGGTGGCCCCATGCATGGGAATGGTCACGATGGCCCGGCGGGCCAGTTCGCCACCTTTGCGGATCGCGTCGGCAACTTCATTGGCCTTGCCATAGCCGACGCCCACGCGCCCCTTGCGGTCGCCGACGACCACGAGAGCGCTGAAGTGGAAGTTACGGCCGCCCTTCACCACTTTGCTACAGCGGTTGATGCAGACGACGCGCTCTTCGAACTCCGGCACCTCCTGCGGGCCATCGTTGGATCTTCTTCTATATTGTGCCACGGTACAACTCCCTTGACTCGTGATGGTATCGGCACGGGCGGCGGTGGTGCCCGCCGCCGATACCTAGAACTTCAGTCCGGCCGCGCGGGCGGCGTCGGCCAGAGCCTTGATGCGTCCGTGATAGCGGAACCCACCCCGGTCGAAGACGACCTTCGCGATGTTTGCCGCGACGGCTTTCTCGCCAACCAACTTGCCGAGGGCGGCAGCGCCCTCCGCATTGGCCTTGAGACCGGTTTCCTTGAAGTCGGCGTCGAGAGTCGAGCCGGACAGGATGGTGGCTTGAGCCTCGTCATCGACCAGTTGGACGTAGAGGTGCTTGTCCGTGCGACAGACGCTCAGGCGCGGAATCTCGGCAGAGCCGGAGATCCGGTGGCGCAGGCGTCGGTGGCGACGGATGCGGGCCTCTTTCTTGCTTAGTTTGCTCATCGAACCGTATACTCCCTGTTGCCTAGAGCCTTGCGGCGCTAGACAGTCTTGCCTTCCTTGAGCGAGACCTGCTCGCCCGCATAGCGGACACCCTTGCCTTTATAGGCATCGGGGGGACGGAAGGCGCGGATGTTCGCGGCGGTCTGTCCGACAAGCTGCTTGTCAATGCTTTCGAGCACGATGTGGGTCTGGTCGGGCATGGTGGCCGCGACTCCCTCGGGAATATCGTACTCGACGGGGTTCGAGTAGCCAAGGTTGAGAGTCAGATGGCTCCCCTTGAGCTGGCCGCGATAGCCAACGCCCTGGATTTCGAGCGCGCGTTTGAAGCCCTCGCTGACCCCGGTGACATGGTTCTGCAGGATACTGCGGACCATGCCGTGCTTGGCCTTGGCGTCGCGGTTCTCGCCCGTCCGGGAGACGGTGATGATGCCGCTGTCAAAGGCCACGGAGATGGGAGCCGGCACGGTGAAGTCGAGGGTGCCCTTGGGACCGGTGACAGTCACGCTGGCGTCGGAGATATCGACTTTCACCTTGTCGGCGACTTGGATTGGCATCTTGCCCATGCGGGACATGGCTAGATTCCTTATTCTTGGCGGGAACTCGCTACCAGACGTAGCACAGCACCTCGCCACCGATGTTCTTCTGGCGTGCGTCGCGCCCGGTCATGAGCCCCTGCGAGGTGGAGAGCACGGCAACGCCGAGGCCACCGAGGACGCGGGGGATTTCGCGGGAGTTGACGTAGACGCGACGGGAGGGTTTGCTGATGCGTTGGAGACCCTCGATGACGGGGGTGTTCTCCTTGCCAACAAAGCGGACCTCGACAGTCAGTTCGGTGCCGCCGTGGGGCATGGTGGCGACGGAGAACTCACCGACGTAGCCGGTCTCTTTCAGAACCTGGGCCAGGGCGGCCTTCATCTTCGAGCCGGGCATGGTCGTCTCGGTCAGGCCGGCGGCACCGGCGTTCCGAACACGAGTCAACATGTCGGCAATGGGATCGCTCATACTCATAGCAGGTCTCCGATTACCAACTGGCCTTCATCACGCCCGGAATCTGGCCAGTGTTGGCCAGTTCGCGGAAGCAGATGCGGCAGAGTTGAAACTTGCGGATGTACGCGCGGGGACGTCCACACCGAGCGCAACGGGTATAACGCCGGGTGGAGAACTTCGGCGTCTTCAATGATTTGACGATTAGCGACTTTTTCGCCACAGTTCCGTCTCCCCTAGTTCGCCGTGAACGGCATGCCGAGCAGCGCGAGTAGCTCGCGCGCCTCGTCATCCGTCTTGGCGGTGGTTACGACAGTGATGTTCATCCCGAGCGTATGCTTGATCTTGTCAAGGTCCACTTCCGTGAACACGCTCTGGTCGGTCAGCCCGAAGCTGTAGTTGCCGGCTCCGTCGAAGGCCTTGGCCGGCACGCCGCGGAAGTCGCGAACGCGGGGCAGGACGATGCTGACGAGACGGTACAGGAAGTTGTACATGGCACCGCGGCGCAGGGTCACACAGGCCCCGACCGACATGCCTTCGCGCAACTTGAAGTTGGAGATGCTCTTGCGGGCCTTGGTGACGACCGGCTTCTGGCCGGTGATCACACTCAGCGTCTCGACGGCCGAGTTAAGGAACTCTCGATCCTTGTCGGTGCCGACGCCTGTGTTGACCACAATCTTCACCAGGCGGGGTGCCTGTAGCGGGTTCTTGTAGCCGCGCGATTGCACGAGCTGGGGCAGAACCTGCTCCTTGTAGTAATCATATAGTGTACTGGTAATCATGCTCGAAACCTCACCCTAGCTGTCGGACTCCGCCGGAGCGGTGGCCTGCTGCCGGGCGTCGTAGCGGTCGGCGGCCATGACGTTGGAAATATGGATGGGGCACGCGAGATCCACAATGCCGCCCTCGGGATGCTCCTGGGAGCGACGTTGGGTTTTCTTGCGGACGTTGATGCCCTCGACCACGACCAACTGCTTTTCGCGGTCAACGAGGAGCACTTTGCCCCGGTGGCCCTTGTCGGAACCACTGATGACCACGACCGTTTGTTCTTTCTTGATCCGGGCTTTCGTCATCACAGCACCTCCGGAGCCAGCGAGAGAATCTTCATGAAGTTCTTTTCGCGCAGCTCCCGGGCGACGGGCCCAAAGATGCGGGTGCCGCGGGGGTTGCCCGCGTCATCGATGATGACGGCCGCGTTTCGGTCGAACCGGAGGTAGGAACCATCGGCCCGGCGAATGTCATGGCGGGTGCGCACAACGACGGCGCGAACGAGCTCGCCCTTGCGGACGAGGCCGCGGGGCTGGGCTTCCTTGACGGTGGCGCGAATTACATCGCCGATACCGGCATAGGTCTTCCGTTGCCCGAGCACGCGGATGGCGACAATGCGACGAGCGCCGCTGTTGTCTGCCACATCAAGACTGCTCTGCATCTGAATCATCGGGCAGCTCTCCTATTCGTCCACCGCGGCACGCTGGACGATCGAGACCAGACGCCAACGCTTCATTTTACTGAGCGGGCGGGTCTCCATGATCTCGACAACATCACCCGTGCGGGCTTCGTTGTTTTCGTCGTGCACGTAGTATTTCTTGGTATGCGTCACCACCTTGTGGTAGCGGGCATGGGCGGCACGGCGCTGGACCTTCACGACAAGAGTCTTGTCCTGACGGTCACTGACTACGGTGCCGGTGCGGGTCTTGCGCAGGCTGCGTTCTCTGGTCTTTTCTTCGGTCATGTTGTTTGCCCTTCCGTCTGTTCGACCGCACGGGCACGGGCGGTGCGTTCGGTTTCGAGGCGGGCCAGATCTCGGCGCACGTCACGGAAGCGGGCCGTATTCTCGAGCTGTCCGGTCTGGGCCTGGAGGCGCAGATTCAGAGTCTCGCGGCGACATTCCTCGGCGCGCAGAGCCAGCTCTTCGGCGGTAAGTTCTCGGATTTCCGCGGGGTTCATCTGCGGTCATCTCCTAAGTCGGGCTGGTTCAGTGTCATGCCGAGCGGTGGCGGGTGAGGAAGCGGCAGCGGTAGGGCATCTTGCTGGCGGCGCGGGCGAGGGCCGCGCGGGCGGTGCTCTCGTTGCAGCCGCTGATCTCGATGACCATGTTGCCGGGACGGACGACGGCGACCCACCCTTCGGGATTTCCCTTGCCCTTGCCCATGCGGGTTTCGAGGGGCTTCTTGCTGATGGGCTTGTCCGGGAAGAGGCGGATCCAGAGCTTGCCGCGGCGCTGCATGTGGCGGGTTGCCGCCACGCGGGCCGCTTCGATCTGGTTGGCGGTAATCATGCCGCGTTCCAGGATCTGGAGGCCGTAGTCGCCGAAGTCAAGTTTGTTGCTACTTGTTGCGTTACCGCCGCGATGGCCTCTTTGGACCTTGCGGTGTTTTACGCGTTTTGGCATCAGAGGCATTTTGCTTATCCTCCCAATCGTGGGGCTTGCAGATCCAGACTTTCACACCAATCAGCCCAGCGAGAGTGCGGGCCTCGGTAAAACCGTAGTCGATAATCGCGCGGAGCGTGTGCAGCGGCACCTTGCCGAGGCGATACTGCTCCGTCCGGGCCAGTTCGGCACCGTTGAGACGACCGGCACAACGGATGCGGATGCCTTCGGCGCCCATGTCCATGGCGGTCTGGAGAGCCCGCTTCATGGCACGGCGGAAGTTGATCCGGCGTTCCAGCTGCTGGGCGACGTTCTCGGCGACGAGTTGGGCATCGACTTCGGGGCTACGGACTTCCTTGATGTCTACGTAGACTTCCTTGCCGACGGCAAGTTTGGCGATTTCGCCCTTGATGCGCTCGATCTCGGCGCCCTTGCGACCGATGACGAGGCCGGGACGGCCGGAGAAGACGGTCACGCGGAGGCGTTTGGCGAAACGCTCGATGGTGACTTTGGAGACGGCGGCGTTGCGCAGCTCGCCCTTGACAAGCGCGCGGATGCGGAGGTCCTCGTGCAGCAAGGGACCGAAGTCAGCCTTGCGTGCGAACCAGCGCGATCTCCAGTCCTTGTTGACTGGGATTCTGAAGCCAATCGGGTTTACTTTTTGGCCCACGGTATGCTCCCTATGCCTGGCTTTCGTCGGTAACGACGATGCGGATATGGCTGGTGCGCTTGCGGATGCGCCCCGCCATCCCGCGGGCCTTGGGTTTGAATCGCTTGATCGTGGGTCCCTCGCCGACGATCGCTTCCTTGACGGTAAGCTGATCGACGCTGGCGCTGTCGCGCTCCGCGTTTTCGGCGTTGGCCACGGCACTGCGCAATGTCTTGGCAATGAGGCGCGCGGCTTTCCTGGGGATGTGCTGGACGAGGGCGATTGCCTCGGTCGCAGGTTTTCCCTGGATAAGTCGCGCCACCTGGCGTGCCTTGCTAGACGATATGCGCACGTACTTTGTGATGGCTCGTGCTTCCATGGTTGGTTTGGTGGTCCGTGTTGCCGGGGACGACAACGGGGACCGGGTACCTCTTGCTGCTTTTTTCTTACTCGGGAGCGACTACGCTCCCGGGACCTATAGTTTTCAGAGTTCCACGGATCATAACTGCTGCGCTGATGTTGGGGCGGGTCTCAAGGATCTTCAGGTCCGCAGTGCGTTGGCCGTCGATTTGCACGTGCCAGTTCGCACCGGGTCGGATCCCAGCGTTGGAGCCGGCATCCAGGACTACGACATGAAGGTCATCATCTACGGTGAGAACTCTGCAGACACGTTTGGCTTGATTGCCGTTGCCTCGCCAGGCGACTACAGGCGACAACGGGTTTTTCATCGCTTCGACAGCGTTGAGCACTGTTTTGTAGCGACTGTCAATCTCACCTTTCAACGTGTTGCTGGGTTGGAGCACTTCTAGCACTGAGATCAGGTAGGTTCCGAACTCGTCTGCCACGGTTTCGAGTTTCCGTTGGCTGGAGCCGGTCTCCTGCAGCGCTCTGACAGCCCTGGCCAGGGCCTGGCCCGCGTCAAGTCCGCGACGTTCTGTCAGTAAGTGCGCAACCCGGAGTTCTAAGTCTTGCTGATTCTGTCCCTGTTGCCGACTGCGAAGATAGAGATCCGCATATCGGCTGCGCAGTTTCTCAAGTTCCTTCTGGAGCTTGGCGTTCTCCTGCTGGAGACGCTTGGTCTGCTCCTTCTGGGCTCCGAGGGCGACCTGCGTTTCCTTGAGCTGGAGCCCCACATCAAAGACTTTGGGGACTGCTGGCTCTTGGCCGCAAGTACACACTGCACAGAAACACGAGAAGCGGAATATACTGGACCGCAAGAGCCTTTGCGAGCCGTAGTTGAACCTTTTTGTCATGGTTTCTCCTCCAGGGGCTGGGGTGGTGGGGCCATGGCCGCTGCCGCCTGTTTGGCAATGATTTCGGCCTCTTCGGTCTGGCCCGCGTTCTCGGCCATCTTGCGGTAGGTCTCCCAGAAGTGCTCGTTGCGTGGTTGGCGGACGATGGCGGCGCGGAAATGGGGGGTGGCGGCAGCGAAGTCGCCGCCTTCGGCGAGGAGGACGGCGAGGCCGTAGTGGGCGCGCGCCTTGAGGGGGTCGAGACGCAGCGCCCGGCGGTACAGGGCCTCTGCCTCGGTCGGTTCGTCGCCCTGGTGGTGGAGCACCGCAAGGTTGAGGAGGGCGCTGACCAGGGTCGGATCGTGTTCCAGGGCTTTGGCGTAGGCCTTGCGCGCCTGGGAATGCTGCTTGGCAAGTTGGTCCATCACCCCGAGTTCGTACCAGAGGATGGGTTGGTCCGGGCAACCGGCGAGGGCGGCTTCGAGGAGAGTGCGGGCTTGCTTGGGCTGGCCGTTCCGGACAAGGGCGGTGGTATAGTGGACAAGAATCTGCGGGTCATTGGGGCGGAGTTCGCGGGCGAGCTGGTGTTCGTTCAGGGCTTCGGCATGCTTGCCGCTCTCCCCGAGGCAGAGGCCATACATGTCGTGTATCTCGGCCCATGTGGGGGATGGTTCGGCTCCCTGCCTTTCGGCTTTCCTCAGTTCCAGACTCAGCTGGCTCAGGAACTCTTCGGTAGAGGAGAGCAGTTTTGCGCGGACCTCGCCCGGGGGTTGGCGCTGGAGCTGATGCCAATAGGCCTCGGCGAAGAGAAGACCGGTCCGGGCTTGGTGGTCGCGCGGGACCGGGGGGCGGACCAAGTAGATGGGAATGGCGGCGATCAGAATCGTGCCGGTGGCGAGCCGCCAGGTGTGGAGATCCTGGTTGCTCCAGGCGTCGGCGAGGGCATCGAGGGCCAGGGCGGCGAGCAGGATGAGGCCTGGCATCATCGGCAAGCGGTAGCGCCCGCAGGTGACGAAGAGGGTCAGCGCGGCGGTGTAGACAAGTGGCAGCAGCACCCAGATCCGGGCTTGGCGCTCCCGGCGTCGGAGCCAGATGCCCAGGATGGCCAAGGGGGCGAGCCAGCCGAAGCGAGGCAGGAAGGGGAGGCGCATGAAACGGGTGTAGAGCTGGAGGACGGGGAGATCCGATCCGCTGGAAATCTCCTGCGCGTTCCAGGTGAGCGTGAACTTGCGGACAAGGAGCCCAAGTTGCTGGATGGGATGGGTGCCGGCGAAGTGGAGAGCCTGCTTGCGGTAGAATTTCTGGGCGTCCCGAGATCCCTTGATGCCTTCGCTGGCGGGCCAGTCGAGGAGGCGCTGGTAGTCGGGGCCGGGGGGGATGTTCGGGGTGCCGTCGGCATCGGCGTTGTTGCCGATGTAGAGGTTGAGGCCGGCGCGGTCCTGGATGAGGACGAAGCCGCCGGCGAGGCGGGAGTTGTGCCAGGAGACGGGAGCGATGGGGATGGCCAGGCCGAGGGCAAGCCAGGCGGAGCCGATCAGGTGTTGCCGGCGATTGGGCGGCTGCGGCAGCAGGAGGGGGCCGAGGGCGACGACGGCGAGTCCGAAGAGGAGGCTTAGGGGATGGCTGATGGCGGCCAGGCCAAGGCTGACGCCGACGGCGACGAAGAGAGCCGCGCGGGTGCGTCTGGCGGTGGGCAGGAAGGACCAGAGGAAGAGAGCGAGGGAGATGAAGAAGACCACCAGTCCTTCGGAGAACAGCTCGGCGGAGTAGTAGATGAGTGGCAGGTAGCCTGCCCAAATGAGGCCTGCGATGCAGGCCACTCGCCTTCGCCACTGCCGCCGTACCGCGATCCAGACCAGAACCAGGGCGAGCACGTCCAGGGCGAGTTGCAGATGTCGCACGGCGGGCAGCTGCAGGTTCGTCATCCGGTAGAGCGTCGCCAGAAAGCGGGGGTAGAGCGGGGCATGGATCGAGGTGTCGGCGCCGACCGGGGCAGCAATCAGAAGCTGGCGGGCCGCAGTGTCGTATTCCCCGACGTCGGCGCCGATGGCGGCCTGGCCGAGGGGACTCATGCTGGTGTACTCGGCCACGTAGACTCCGCGCAGGAAGAGCGCGAACACGACGATGGTTGCCAAGCAGGCGAGATCGGCCAGGAGAGGGTGCCTCCTTGCCCAGCCAATGAAACCATCCTGTCGTTGTTCTGCCATCTGCGTCGAGACCATCGGGTGGACCTGGGTATGCCCGCGCCTGTACAGCGTGGGGCGAGCCTATTACTATAGGGAATATGGAGAGACGCGTCCAATGATGTGCGTTCGGCTTGCGTCTGGGTATAGTAGACGGCTGCGTCTCTTCTCCACTTTCTTGGGTACAACACCATGCTGGCATGTCTGCGGGCCGAGAGCCTGACTCTGGAACAACTGGCCGCGTGCTTCCGCCGGATGCTGCTCATCCGGGAGTTCGAGGAAGTTCTCGGCGGCCTTTTCACCAAGAATCTCTTGGGAGGCACCTCCCACTTCTGCATCGGGCAGGAGGCCTGCTCGGTGGGCGTGGTGGGTGCGGCTCGGGAGACCGACTGGCTGGTCTCGAACCACCGTGGGCACGGGCACTTGCTGGCCCGGGGGCTAGACCCTTTCCGCGTGATGTCCGAGCTGATGGGCCGCGAGACGGGTTACTGTGGGGGGCGCGGCGGCTCGCAGCACATGTGCGCCATGGATCTCTGCTTCCTTGGCACCAATGGCATCACCGGCGGGGGAATCCCCATCGGCACCGGTGCCGCCTGGGCGCTCAAGTACCGGGAGCTGGACGACATCGCGATCGTCTTCTTCGGCGACGGGGCCAGCAACCAGGGGACCTTCCACGAATCGCTGAATATGGCCTCTCTCTGGAAGTTGCCTGTCCTGTTTGTCTGCGAGAACAACGGCTACGGCATGAGCAACCCGACTGCTCAGTCGGTGGCAACCACCAAGGTTGCCGACCGCGCGGCCGCCTACTCCATGCCGGGGACCACGGTCGACGGCATGGACGTGGTGACAGTGCTGGAGGCGACGGCGACCATGGCGGAACGGGTCCGGGCGGGCGAAGGGCCGGCTCTGCTGGAACTGATGACCTACCGCTTCTGCGGGCACTCCAAGAACGATCCACGCGTCTACCGCACGCGGGAGGAGGAACGCGATTGGGGCGAACGCGATTGCCTGGCGGTTACCGCCGGGATGCTTGGGGAGCGAGGACTCGACGCCGCCGCGATTCAGGAACTGCGCGATGCAGTGGTGGCGGAAATGGAAGATGTGGTCGAACGAGCCTTGGCCGCGCCAGTTGGCGACCGGGACCATGCGCTCGGAGGTGTGTATGCCTAACGAATCCCGCGACATTTTCTACTCCAAGGCCGTCAATGAGGCGCTCGACGAGGAATTGGCCCACGATCCCGATGTGGTGCTGCTGGGCGAGGATATCGGGATCTACGGTGGTGCCTTCGGGGTGACCCGGGGGTTGTTCGAGAAATACGGCCCCAAGCGGCTGCAGGAGACGCCGATTTCCGAGAATAGCTTCGTCGGCATGGCCGTTGGTGCGGCCATGATGGGGCTGAAGCCGGTGGTCGAGATCATGTTCATGGACTTCATCGCCCTCGCGCTGGACCAGATCCTGAACTCGGCCGGCAAGCTGCATTACATGTACAATGGCCAAGTGACGGTGCCATTGGTCGTGCGCACCCCGGGCGGCGCCAAGGGCGGCTATGGCCCGAGCCATTCGCAGATGCTGAGCAGTCTCTTCGTCGGCGTTCCCGGCATCAAGGTCGTGGCACCCTCCGATGCACGGCAGGTCAAAGGCTTGCTGAAGAGTGCGATTCGCGACCCCAATCCGGTGATCTTCATCGAGAACAAGCGGCTCTACCCCCAACGGGGCGTGGTTCCCGAAGGGGAGTATCTTCTACCCCTGGATCGGGCGGTGGTGACCCCTGGCGAGAACGTGACCGTGGTGGCCTATTCCGCCATGGTGCCGGTTTGCTTGGCCTTGAAGAAGGCGCTTGCGCCGCGTGGGATCAGTCTCGAAGTGGTGGACTTGGTGAGCCTCCAGCCTCTGGATCGCGAGAGCATCTTCACCTCCGTGCGCAAGACGGGGCGCGTGGTCATTGTCGAGGAGGCCTGTGTGACTGGTGGCGTGGGGGCCGAGGTGTCCGCGCTGGTTGCCGAGCACTGTCTCGACGTATTGGAGGCACCCATCCGCCGGGTCGGTGCGGCGGACGTGCCGATTCCCTCCGCCGTCGATCTGGAGAAGGTGGTGCTGCCCAGTGCCGATGGCGTGTTGCGGGCCGTCCGGGATGTTCTCGATTGGTAGTCTTCGGTGGAGTGTCGTGTATGTCTTATACGGAGTCTCTTCCCTTGGCCGTGCTGGCTGCCTACGATGCGGGGCAGGCCGTGCTGGAGGTCTATGAGCGCGAATTCGAGGTCACCGAGAAAGTGGACAAGTCGCCCCTGACCGAGGCCGACCTAGCCTCGCATCAGGTGATCTGCGCGGCCCTGGCCAAGGGCTCGCCGTTCCCGATCCTCTCCGAGGAGAGCCGCCATGCGCCCTACGCCGAGCGGGCTGACTGGGATGTCTTCTGGTTGGTGGACCCGCTGGACGGGACCAAGGAGTTCATCAAGCGCAATGGCGAGTTCACCGTGAACATCGCGTTGGTCGAGCAGGGCGTGCCCGTTCTCGGCGTCGTTTTCACGCCGGTCACGGGGACCTTCCACGTGGGCGGCGGCGACCTCGGCGCCTTCCGCGCGGTCGAGGGCGAACAGTTCGCCGACCGCGCCGAACTGGCTGGCAGTCTGGCCGCGCTGGCCCAGGCGTGGTCTCGCCTCCCCCTGCCCAGCGATGTCCCGGCCCACACCTTGCGCGTGGTTGCCTCCCGTTCCCACCGCAACGCGGCGACCGATGGTTTCATCGAGGAGATCGGCAAGGGCTACGAGCAGGTGGACCTGGTTTCCAGCGGCAGTTCGCTGAAGCTCTGCTTGGTCGCGGAGGGCAGTGCCGACGTCTACCCCCGTCTTGCTCCCACCTGCGAGTGGGACACGGGCGCCGCAGATGCGGTGGTGCGCGCTGCGGGTGGCAGTGTCTGCCGTTACGAGGATGGTCTCCCTCTTGTCTACAACAAGCCCGACCTCCTCAACCCCCACTTCGTCGTCGCTCGAGACGGCTTTTCCTGGTGATTCGGAACGGCAGGGAGCGCGTGGAATGAAACGTCAGATCGTCTTCATCCTCTCAACCAACTATGCGGGGTCCCACTTCCTGGCTCTGCAGTTGGGCAGTCACAGTCGCTGCCTCTCGCTCGGGGAGTTCCACCGGTACCGGCGGTCGCCGGGGAGGATGGGGCGCTCGGCCTGTCACGTCTGCGAGAACGATGATGTCTGCCCTGTCTTCAAGGGGGTCTACGGCGCGCCCCCCCACGAACTGTTCGGCCGGGTGTTTGGCAATCTCGCGGGGATCGACCCACAGCTGTCCACGGTCGTGGACAACTCAAAGAAATGGGACTGGGCTGAGCGGTTCCTGGGACTGGACGACTGCGATCTGCGGTTTCTGCATCTGATCCGCGACCCCCGCGCATTGGTTCGGCGCTGGCTGATGAACAGCGAGGAGCGAGGGGAAGCGTGGAAGATACGCCTCCGCACGGCCCGTCGGCTATGGCCACATGCCTTGGGGATTCTCTTTGGTCCCGAGGACAATGTATACGTGCACAAATGGGCGATGCAGAACCGCCAGATCAGCGATTTCCTGACCCGTCACGAGCTGGCGAGCAGACTGCTCACCTATCGCGAGCTTGTTCATTTTCCAGACCGGGTACTCGATGAGATCATGGGCTGGCTGGGGCACGAGTACGAGCCAGCTCAGCAACACTATTGGGACTTCACCCACCATGGATCCCAGAAGGCCCAGTACATGAAGGCGCCCGAGGGGGGGAAACTGCACGACCAGCGGTGGCAGACGGATCTCTCCACCGAGGTGCAGGAACGAGTGACAGGCCACGCCGCTGTTCGGCGCTATATTGACGGGTTGGGGCTCCAACTGGCCGCAAATGGCCTTGTGCTCCATCCCGGCTGGGGACCGGTGAGCCGGATGGGGCGTGAGTACACTAGGATGCCTTGATGAATATCGAGTATGTGACATTTCCTGTCCGAGCGGATCGCACGCGCTATATCGCCAACCGCTTCGGGGCATATCTGCGAGATTCCGTGCTTGACGTTGGTTGCTACGAAGCCCCGTTGCGCGGCCTCCTCACCGAGGCGAGATACACGGGTGTCGACATGGTTGGGGATCCTGATATCACGCTCAACCTCGAGCAGTGCGAGAGGCTTCCCTTCGACGACAGTAGCTTCGAGTGTGTGATCTGCATCGAGGTGCTGGAGCATCTCGACAATCTGCACATGATGTTTGACGAGCTGATGCGGGTGGGGAAGCGCTATGTGATCGTTTCCCTGCCCAACTGCTGGTCGGATGCCCGTTGCCCTATCGAGCGTGGGCGTGGGCGTTTTGGTCACTATGGTCTGCCCGTCGAAGCTCCGGCGGATCGACACAAGTGGTTCTTCGGCTTCACCGAGGCCAGAGACTTTCTGGAGGGCCAGGCAGAGCAACGCGGCATTCGCATCGCGGAGCTGTTCGGCACGGAGAAACCGAGGAATGCGTTGCAGCGCGGCCTGCGTCGCCTGCTCTTCCCCGGCGACCGTTACCTCAATCGTTACTCGCAGAATATCTGGGCGGTCTTCGAGCTGGGCAGTGGGGATTGACTCTTGCAGCTATGAATGTTCTTGCCATCACGATTGCAGACCCGGAGACGGGGAGTACCAAGTACCGAGTCCATCAATACCGGGACCTTCTGGCCGAGAACGGTATGAGTCTGGCGACGGTGCGCCGGCACGCGCCGCGCGAGGAATTCCTAGCGCGCGTTGCCGAAGCAGATGTCGTGCTGAACCAGAAGTGTCTGCTGGGTAGCCGTCGCGGTCGATGCATCTGGCGGCGCACGAACCGGGTTCTCTTTGACTTCGACGATGCGATCTACACACGCCCGGGGCGGCCGCGGAGCTTGCCCACTCGCCTGCGCGTGTACCTGCGCATGCGGTACTGGTTGCGCCGGAGCATGGTGGTGGTGGCGGCGAACGAGTACCTGGCAACCTACGCGCGCCGGTTCGCCCGCCGCGTCGAAGTGATCCCCATGGGTCTTGACCTTGATGCGTGGTCGCCAGCGGCAGAGAAGTTGGCAGGGCGCGTGGTCGTCGGCTGGGCGGGAGCGCCCGTGAATCTGCCTCGCATCGAGAGCCTTGGGCCGGCCCTCCAACGGGTCGTGCGGCGCCACCCCAATGTCGAGTTCCGCGTGTATTCCGGCGGCTGCCCGCAACTGCCTTTCCCCTTCACCCACGTTCCCTATGCGCCGGGGACGGAGCCCGAGTTCGTCCGTCAGCTGGACATCGGTCTGTTGCCTCTGACTGACGAGGAGCATTCCCGAGGGAAATCTCCGATCAAGTCCATTCAGTACCTGGCCTGTGGCGTCCCGGTCGTGGGCAATGTCATGGGCGCTACGCATGAGATCTGCACCCCCGACAGCACCATTGCCGTGGGCCAGGGAACGGCAGAGTGGGAATCGGCCATCTGCTCGCTCGTGGAGGATCCAGAGCGAAGGCGACGTCTGGGCGCCGCTGGCCGACAACATGTGTTGCCCCGGTTCTGTGCCCACGCGAACGGGGCTCTGTTGTTGCGTCTCTTGCGTGAGATCGGTTCGTGATCCGGAACTCCGCCGGAAGTGGGCCGGAGACCTGGACTTTCGCCGACGGTGTTCCCGAAACCGTGCGGGCGTACCTGGCGTCGGGCGACTGGCAGCGGGACGCGGAACTCGTCAAAGAGAACCGGTGCCGCGAGGTATTCCTCTGCCGTCCGGCTGGGTCCGGGCGGGCAATCTACGTGAAACGCGATTTGCCCGCCGGTCTGGTTGGTCGGCTCAAGCATTCGCTTCGCAGCAAGGCCGAGCGCGAGTTCGCCTCTCTGCAGGGCGCCCTGGCCGCAGGTGTCGCGGTGGCACCGCCATTGGGCTGGTCCGGTCTGTCAAATGGCGGCTTGCTGGCCACCTACGAGGTCATGGGCGACAGTGTGCTTGATCTCATGCTGGGCGACCGTGTTGCCGAGGCCCTCGCCGATGAGTTCCTGTTGTCCCTGGCCCGTTTCCTGAAGGGGCTCCTTCGCGTGGGCATGAACCATCCGGACATGCACGGGGGGAACATCGTGGTCGAGAACCCGACCAGCCATTCCCCCTCGTTCTCGTTGCTCGACCTCTATGGCGTGCGCGTTGGCGGGGCGGTCGGGATTGCGTCAAAGCGTTGGCTGATTGTCTGGCTTGTTCCGCTACTGGAACGGATTTCGCCGACCAGGCGTCAGCGTGTCCTGGACCTGATCACAGATGGGGACCGGGATGCCGCCCTTGTCGCTTCATGGACCGGGCTCCAGCGTCACTGGGCGAAGGCTCGTCGGCACAGCTGGCCCGGCAGGCGCAGACGTCTTCTCGAGAGAAGCAGCCTCTGCGACAGCTATGTTGATTCCCTCGGATCCTGGCTTGCCATGACGTTCCCAGCCAGGACCAAGGGGCTCGGCGGCGCTTTGGCGGCCTACGAGGCGCGTGATCCCGCGACGGTCGCGTTGCTGAAGGAGGATCGCAAGCGGTGCGTTGCGCGCGTCGGGTTGGACCACGGGACGGTCATTGTCAAGGAGTATCTGCGTACCTCCTGGCGTCCCGCCTGGTACTCCCCGGACCGGCGGGGATGGCTCAACACGAGCCGGGCGCATTGCCTCAGTGTTTCATTCGCCAGGTGTCTGGCATGGGGACGTGGCGGTGGCGGGAGCGCCTATCTGGTCCTGGAGGACGTGGGCGAATTGTGTCTGCATGACTATGTGCCGCGTTCGTGTCCGACCCCGGCGCTCCGGCGGCCGTGGCTGGAGCGCATGGCAGACATTCTCGCCTCGCTGCACGTGCGTGGATGTTTCCATGCCGACCTGAAGGTGGCGAATTGGGTTGCGGGTCCCGATGCCCGGCTTCGTGTTGTTGATTGCGACGACGTGCGTTTCTACCGCACGTTGCCGGAATGGGCTCGCGAACGCAACCTGCGGCAACTTGCCGAGACGTGCCCCCCAGGTGTGACGGCGCGGGAGAAACTCCGTTTTCTCGCGCTGTATGGGCGGTTCGCGGAACTGCCGGCCGGTTGGGTGCGGGCTTTTGCGGCGCAGTTGGGCTAGGCCAGAGCCAGGCGCTCGGGGTTGACGAAGATCGCGTTCCCCTGCTCCAGCATGCCCCTGCCGTCGGCGCGTGGTTTGTACAGGTTGTACAGACTGAAACCACAGCCACGCAGGAAGAGATCGATTTCGCTGTAGATGGCTCCACCCTCGTACATGGGGTTGAAGAACACCTCCGTGTAGATGGCGAGCACATCGTTGCGGATGGTCTTCTCGGCACCCTTCATGGCCCTGAGTTCGGCGGCCTGGATATCGAACTTCATGAGCTGGATAGTCGGCGAGCCGTGGCTGGCGAGCCAATCGTCCAAGCGGACGACCGGGACCTTGTCCACTCGTTCGACGGGGGTCTGCTCAGGATACATCTCCAGGTAGCGGGCCCGGGGGCGGAAGAGGGACGTGGGACCGACGCCCTGTGCGACATGCAATTCGAGTTCGCCTTCCTCGTCGGCCAAAGCCGCGTGCTCGATCCGCAACCGCTTGTCTTCTGCCGTGAGAGTGCGCCAGGCTTCCCCGTACTGGGGGACGTTGGGTTCGAAGCCATAGGCTGTAGCCTTCGGGAAACACCGCAGGAGTTTCTTCGTGACTCGGCCGTCACTGGCGCCCGCGTCGAGAATGCCGGTCACATCCACGCCAGCCAGGAGTCTGGCCATGGTGTCATAGACGTCGTCGAACGCCACGAGATTCTCGCGGTCGCGCAGGAACAGTCGGCGGTAGATTTCTCTGGCAAGCTTGGCCATTGGCGGCGCAGACTCCCGGTTCTATGGCTGGCGAGAGAGGCGGGAATACGGTGTGGGATGGCAGGGATTTGGCGGTCCTGCCGTCCCTTGGGTGCTGCTGACAACAGGGCAGTGACTCTACTGTGCAGGGAACGGCTTTCAAGGTGGGAAATCTGCGGATGCCGGTGTTTACTGGCCTCCTTCTGGGACGCTCTGCGCTCTCCCAACAGGACCGGTTTGCGGGCGGCTGGAAAGACCAGTGTTGGGGGAGTAACTTTGCCTCGGGGTCGGGCGTTTTCTAGAACTTGTAACATGCTTGTCTCCAAGAGGTAGTATTATCATCTCTTTGAATGCCTTCGCGATCACAATCGCCGCCCCGGAGGCAGGCGGCATCAGGTGCGATGTCCATCGCTACAGGGATCTCCTGCTGGACCAAATGTGCCTGTCCGTTCACCTACTGGCGGGAATGTGCGGATGAGAGGCTGCAGTGAACAAGCCAAGTCGGCCCCCGTCGAGTGGGCCTTTGCGGATGACACTTCATCCTTGGTCCGCACCTCCCTCGTCTCCGGCCAGTGGCATCGAGGCGCGGTGTTGGTGAAGGAGAATCGCCGGCGCCGAGTGTTTCGCTGTGATCTGCCCGGAGAAGCACGTCCGCTCTACGTGAAGCAGGATCTCCCCTGTGGTCTCTTTGATTGGCTCAAAAGCCGGTTCCGTTGCCGGGCTCGGCAGGAGTTCGACGCGTTGGCGGCGGTGCGCGCCGCCGGGGTCGCTGCGGCCTACCCCCTCGGCTGGGCTGCTTCGGCAGGCGGTGGGTTTCTCGCCACCGAAGGGGTGCCGGGGCAGGATTTGGGCGACCTGTTCTGGCCGGGCGGCGTGTTGTCCCCAGAGGCCCATTCCCTTCGGTTCCTGGTGCCTCTGGCCCGGTTCCTGAACCGGATGGTGCGGGCGGGCGTAGCGCATCCAGACATGCACGCGGGGAACATCATGGTGAGCCTTGACCAGGAGGCTCCCCGATTTGCTCTGCTTGACCTCTATGGCGTGACCCTCCACAGGCAACTTTCGCTGACGGCCAAGCGTCTTCTGTTCTTCTGGCTGGTGCCTCTCCTGGAGGAGTTGCCGCAGGGCCAGCGGGAGACGCTCTTGGAGCAGATCGCGGAAGGGGACCAGAGTGCTTCGTCCCTGGCCTCCTGGCCGGAAATGGTCCGGCTGTGGGCCAGGCTGCGAGCCGCCAAATGGCGCGGTTGGAAGCGTCGCTTGCTTGGGCAGAGCAGTCTCTGCGAGCGGACCGTGGACCCGGTGGGCGTCTGGCTGGTCGCTGGTGACCCGGCTCGCAGACAAGCGATCCGGCAGGCCTTGGCCCTCTACCTCGCGAGGGATTCGGGGCGGGTTGCGCTGCTGAAGGATGACCACAAACGCCGAGTCGCGCGGGTGCAGACCGATGGCGGGAGCTATGTGGTCAAGGAGTATCGCCACGCTGCCGGGCATTGGCACTGGCGCCCTGATCGGTTGGGCTGGCTGAATACCGCCCGCATTCGCTGTCTCAGCGTCCGCATCGCGATCTGTCCGGCCTGGGTTCGGGGCCGCTCTGGCGAGGGGTACTTGATCCAGGAGGACGTGGGGTCGCTCTGCCTTCACGACTACCTGTCGACCATGTGTCCGACAGCGGCTCTGCGACGGCCATGGGGGCGGCACCTTGCCTCCTGCCTCGCCTATCTGCACCTCTGCGCGTGCTTCCATGCCGACCTGAAGACGGCGAACTGGATCGCTGGGTCAGAGGGACGCCTGCGTATCGTCGATTGCGATGATGTGCGGTTTTTCCGTTCGCTGCCTGAATGGGCTCGGGAACGCAATCTTCGCCAGTTGGCGGAAAGCTGCCCGCCCTGGGTGACGCCTCGCGAGAAGCTCCGTTTCCTGGTGCGCTACGGGAGGGCGGCAGAGCTGCCTTCCTCCCGATTGCGTGAACTGGCAGGGATGGTCCTGGCGGGGGCGGCGAATCGGTGCGTCAGGTGAGCCGCTTACGGCCGCAGAGCAGAGAGAGATGCCACTATATAACGGGAGTCAGGCCTTTCCTGTGGCACTGCAAGGCTCTGAGAAAACCCACTATTCCCAGCTTCCGGATGGCCCGGCCAAGGCTCCGCCTCCCGCTCTTCAGGCCCTCCCGATACGACTTCCAGCCCAGTGAGATCAAAGAGGCTGGTGCCCGGCAGTGCAACCAACTTCGCAGGAGTACGAGAACTTCAGGCGGGGGCCAGCTTGCCAGTTCGCCGAAAGCGATACTGGGCCAGTCAACTCCCGCTGCCTCCAGATCCTCCACAAGAGTCTGGTACATTCTCTGGTTCCAGTTCTCCCGTTTTGCCCGTTCGACGTGGCGCGAGTAGTTCGTGGTGTGCTCGACATAGACTGTGTATGGCATGCACACATAGCCGAACGGCCCCTGCAGAAGCATCCTCGTATTGATGACGATGTCTCCCCCCCATGTCGGATAGGCACCGAATCCCCCAAGACGTCGCAAGGTCTCCGTCCGGTATGCGACACCGGGGTTGATGAATGGCATGTCCAGCAGAAGCAGGGGAGCGATCTCCTTGCCGGGAAGCACGATGGGGGTGCTCGGCTCCGCCAGCGCCGGGAGGCGTTTCGTCAGCGAGCCGAACGCTCTGCCTCGGTAGCCCGTCTGGGGGTTCCCTCGCCAATAGGAGGTAGCGAAGAGCTCCAGGTTCGGGGTTGCCCTGGCCAAAGCGAAGAAAGCCGCGAGGAAATCCGAGGTGACGACATCGTCGTCTTGGTGCAGGATGAAGTAGTCGCCACTGGCTTGGTCGAGAAGAGTGGAGAAATTCGCCGTGGGGCCGACATTCTCGCTCTGTCGGATGATCCGCAAGCGGTTGTCACTCAGTTCTCCAAGCCTCGCTGCTGTGTCGTCATCCGACGCATTGTCCGAGACGACAAGCTCGAAGTCGGTGTCGTTGTTGTGCAGGAGGCGCTGGACCGTCTGCACCACACATGCAGAGCGATTGTAGGTTGGTATGCCAATCGTCAGACTAGGCATCATGGGCAAGTCCTTCGCATGTCATGCCTCGCTTCCCCCTGCTGTCTGCTGTCTTGCGGGGGGGGCGCTGGATACGCGGGGTGAATGCATGATGTCGTGCTCAGTGAGTCCGCCGCAGGTAGCCGTCCGGGGCGACGGTGAGCTGGAGCTTGTTGGGGATGCTGGCGTCAATCTCGAAATCGGGATGGGTCTTCAGGTACTCGCGGACGGCGGTCTTGGGGTTGTTGCCGATGTCCCAGGGGCGGTCGGGGAACGAGCCGGCGGGCATGTCCTCGACCACGGTGTCGAAGACCACGCAGTAACTTCCTGGCGTGACCAAGGGCGCATAGAGTTCGAGTTCGCGCAAGGCGTGTTCGTGGGTGTGGTTCGAATCCAGAACGACGAGGACGGTCTGGTGCTCGGCAGCGAACTTGCGGACACGCTCGCCCATCTCGTCGGTGACGCTGGAGCCCTCGAACATGGTGATGCGCTTGGCCATCGGGTGGCTCTCGATGGCGCCCCGGTTGTGGGCGCGGATATCGATGTCGATGCCGAGAACGTCGCCCTGGCCAAGCAACTGCAGCATCGAGGCGTAGAAGATGACTGACCCACCACGGGCGATGCCCGTCTCGATGATGAGGTCCGGCTTCACTTCCCAGATAATCTCCTGCATTGCGACGATGTCCTGGGGGTACTGGATGATCGGGACGCCGAGCCAGCGGAAGTGGTACGAGTACTGGTGCTCCAGCGAGCGGAGCATCATCGCCTTCGAGCGCTCCTGCATGGTGGGGTCGGCTGCCATTTGCTCAACCGCCAGTCGGTTGGCCTCTCTGAATTCCCTGTCGAATTCCTGCATGTGATCGGTCCTTGCTTCCATGGTTCAGCGCAAGAGGAACAGTCTGGTGGACTTCGCACCCGCTTCGGCAATGGTCCGCTTGATCTCCACGCCGTAGGCAGGGTTCGCCACGACCACTAGGGAAACCGAACGCAGCAGTTCACCTTCCGGTGCGCAGATTGGCGTGCCGTGCCCCGGCAGGAAGGAGCCCTGCTTGGCTGGGTTGATGTCGAAGACAATCGCCGGGACCATCCCGGCGGCATGTTGCAGATGGTTGGCGAGGGATACGCCCTTGGCACCCGCTCCCCAGATGGCCCAACGCCCACCGGCTCTGGCGTCCTCGACCGTCGCCGACACCGTGCGGATCTTCTCTGCGGTGGCGCGGGCGAAGGCGGCGAGACGACAGGTTGGTGATATGCTCTCGGGCTGGGGCGTCGGGGGAGGCCCTGGCTGCGGCGTCAGCAGCAGATTCTGGTACTGCCCCTGGAAGGTTGCGCAGTGGGCGTCCACGCGGAAGCCCGCTTGTCGGCAGAGGCCGGCCAGGGCCTCCCTGCCGAAGTAGTTGCGGTGCTCGTGGAAGATGTCCCAGAATGCGCCGCTCGCGGCAATCCAGCCGAAGTCGGGGGTCTCGATCATCACCTGCGAGGCGCCGGTGCACCGGGCCGATTCGGCCAGCATGGTCAGGAAGTCCCCGATCCGGTCGATGTGCTCCACGACATGGCGGCAGACCACGAGGTCGTAGCGCGCCCCGGCCAGCGCCTCCGGCGAGACGTATTGCTGGTGGAAGCGGGCGTTGCCGACCACCGGCGGACCTGCGTAGGAGGTGTCGTAGCCATCGCCCGACCAACCGTCACGCTGGCACAGCAGGTTGAGGAACCCGCCCTTGCCGCACCCCACCTCGAGGACTCGGCATGGCCGCTGTTGCCCGGTTCGCTGTGCCAGCAGCGCGCAGACGTTCCGGAGATGCTCCTGGAAGACCGGTGAGTGCTCTTGCGTATTCTCGTATCCGGCGTCGTAGCAACTGCGCATGGGCTCATCCGCAGGGGCATGGATGAGACCGCAGGAGGCGCACTGCTCGAGTCGCACCGGTGCCTTGGGGTCGGCAATCGCGTCTTCGCGCGTGCGATGGATGTAGTTCAGGGTGAAGACTGACTCCGGGAAGGTGGTTGCGGCGGCACGGGACGTGCCGGAGCATCCGGGGCATGCATAGGGGACACTCATTGCGGCCGTCCCCCGGTGCCGTGCTCCACCATCGCGGCCAGCCCCGCAGGGAGGGACAGGACGGGCGACCACCCGACAGTGCGCAGCCGCTCGGAATTGGCCACCATATCGCCTAATGGATCGGTCTCGTTCCCCAGGTGCAGCAACTCAGGGCAGGCCATGAGACCTGCGGCCATTCCAGCCAGTTCGCCCAGGCGTACGCCCGTGCCACTGCCGACCTCCACGAGCCCTTCGACATTCGCCCGGACCAGGGCCGCCAAGGCCGTCGCCACGTCATCGACATGGATATAGTCCTTCCGGGTATCGGGGCAACGGAGCCGGAATTCCCGGCCCGCCGTGAAGGTCTCGATCAGAGTGCTCACCAGGCGCCCACGCGCCTCGCCGATCCCATAGGGGTAGAACAGGCGGGCCCACACACCGGTGACTCCGGTCATCTCCTCGGTCAGGAAACGCCGCAGCTCGTCCTTGCAGCGCGCGTAGAGTGGCGCGTCCTCCTGCTGTCCCACTAGGCGTTCGGCACAGGAACCCACTCCGACCAGCCGATGTGTGCCGGTTGCCGCGAGGCGCTGGAGGAAGCCCTTGCTCCAGCGCAGGAAACCACGGTTCAACGGACTGTGCAGGTACTCGCCAGGAGTCGCGACCCAGGCGCAATGGAGGCAGGCGTCGGCCCGCCAGGTGCCCAAAGCGTCCCAGGGGGGGGCGGCGAGGGTGCCGGCGAAGACCGTGACGGGATCGCCTGCTTCCCCCCGGTATCCCTCCGCCTCCTCGGGCAGCACCAACGCCGCCACCTCGCAACCGGCGCGCAGACAGGCAGTCACCGCGTGGGAGCCGATGAAGCCGGTCGCGCCGGTGACGAGAACTCGCATCGCTAGAACACCTCCAGCTTGGGAATGCAGACGGCGAACTTCGCGTCCCACTCGCGGGCGTAGGCAAGCTGCTCGGCGATCTCGGCGCGCAGGTTCCACGGGAGGATGACAATGAGCTCGGGTCGGGTTTGGCGCAGCTTCTCCTCGGCCATGATCGGGAGGTGGCTGCCCGGCAGAAAGAGGCCCTGTTTGTGGGGGGAGCGGTCCACCACGTATTCAATCAGTTCGTTGCCCTTGATGCCGCAGTAGTTGAGCAAGGTGTTGCCCTTGGCAGCGGCGCCGTAGGCGGCCACGCGCTTGCCCGCAGCTCGACAGTCGTACAGGAAGCGGAGGAAATCCGCCCGGATCGCGTTCGTCGCCTGCTGGAGGCCGCGGTAGCCGTCAGCTGTGTGCAGTCCGGCTTCGATCTCGCGCTGCTCGAGGGCATTGACGGCGGGTGCCACGGGGAGGTCCCCGTTGGCGGCATGGCGGGCGAAGACACGGAGTGAACCGCCGTGGGTCGGCAGCTCCTGTACGCCGTGCACCGTGAGGCCATGGGCGGCCAGGATGGCGCGGACCGTAGTCAAAGACAAATAGCTGAAGTGCTCGTGGTAGATGGTGTCGAACTGATTGTGCCGGATCAGGTTCAGGAGGTGGGGGAACTCGAAGGTGAGGGTGCCACCGGGGGCGAGGGCGACGCGGAACCCCTCGACAAAATCGTTGATGTCGGGCACATGGGCCAGCACGTTGTTGCCCAGCATGAGGTCGGCTTGTCCGCGCTCGTCCACGAGCCGCCGCGCGAAGTCGGCTCCGAAAAACTCCTCGACTGTATCCACTCCCTTTTCGCGGGCCGCCGTCGCCGTGCTGGCGGTGGGCTCGACCCCCAGGCAGGGGATGCCCGCCTGGTTGAAGTACTGCAGCAGGTAGCCATCATTGGCGGCTACTTCCACCACAAACGAGTCCGCGCCCAGCCGCAGCCGGTCGGTCATGGCCTGCACGTATTCCCGGGAATGCCGCAGCCAGGAGGAGGAGAAGGAGGAGAAATAGGCGTAGTGGGCATCGAAGATCTCGTCCGACTGCTTGTACTCGTCCACCTGCACCAGCCAGCATTGCTCGCAGACGAAGACTTTGAGCGGGAAGTAGCTCTCTGGCTCGTCCAGTTGCGCGGTGGTCAGATAGGAGTTGGAGGGTGGCGCGTTGACCAAGTCCACAAATGGTAGGCTGGCCTCCGCGTCGCAGAATCGGCAATTCACAGGGCGGTTCCCTCGCAGTTCGTCCGGAAGACCGGCAGGGCTTGGTCGCGGGGCGAGATTCCGCTGATCGGCAGGGGCCAACGGATGCCAAGGCCAGGGCTGTCGAAGCGGATCCCCCCCTCGTGTTCAGGACTGTAGAATTCGGTATGGAGATAGAGCATCTCGCAGTCTGGTTCCAGCGTCTGGAAGCCGTGGGCGAAGCCGCGCGGAATATAGACCATGTTCATTGTGGCCGCACTCAGCTCGACCCCACACCACTGGCCGAAGGTGACGGAACCCCGGCGCAGATCAACCAGGACATCGAGCACGCGCCCGCGCAGGCAGCGGACAGCCTTGTCCTCGGCCTTTGGGGCGCGCTGGAAATGCAGTCCCCGGATGGCGCCCGCTTGCCGGGTCAGTGAGAGGTTCACTTGCTGGATTGCCCGGCCGCCGTTGAGTTCGCGCAGTTCCTCCTGGCAGAACAAGCGGGCAAACCGTCCTCGCGCGTCTTCGCGGGGTTCCGCATGCACAACGGCCGCTCCGGCCAAGGGGAGGGACTCAATCCTCATGTGCCTTTCCCCTGTGCAAGGGTTGCCGCATAGGTCCCGATCTGCTCGTCGGTCAGGACGTGGCCTTGCTCGTGGAACGCCCGGTACCATTGGGCGCTGCGCGCCAGTGTCTCCCCCACGTCCCAGACCGGTTGCCAGCCGAGGAGTCGTCGGGCTTTGGTGGAGTCGAGCATCAGCAGATTGGCCTCGTGGGGTTGCGCCGCGAGCGCCGGCGACTGGCAGCGCAGCGCGGGCCAGTGGGTGCCCATTCGCGTGACCATCTCGCCGACGGTCAGGTTGGCGGATGCATCGGGCCCGAAATTCCAGGCCTCGGCACACTCGGCCCTCCCGGCAAGCAGTTGCCGGCCGAGGAGGAGGTAACCCGCGAGCGGTTCCAGCACATGCTGCCAGGGGCGCGTGGCCTGGGGGTTGCGTACGGTCAGTGGCTCGTCGGCCACGGCTGCACGGACCAGGTCGGGGATTAGGCGGTCGTCGGCCCAGTCGCCGCCGCCGATCACGTTCCCCGCCCGGGCACTGGCCACCAGCACGCCTCGCTCACGCAGGAATGCGTCCCGGTAGGAGGCGACCACCAGTTCCGCGCATGCCTTCGAGGCACTGTAGGGATCGTGGCCGCCAAGCTCGTCGTTCTCGCGGTAGGCCCAAAGCCATTCCCGGTTCCGGTAGCACTTGTCGGTGGTCACGACGACCACTGCCTTTACGGAGTCGGTACGGCGGCAGGCTTCGAGGAGATTGGCGGTGCCGGCCACATTGGTCTCGAAGGTGGCCAGCGGCTCGCGGTACGATTGCCGGACCAGGGCCTGGGCGGCCAGGTGGAAGACGATCTCGGGTTGGAACTCTGCACAGGCGGCGGTCAGGGTCTGTGAATCCCGCACGTCGGCCGTCCACTGCCGAAAGGCAGGCGCAAGCAGATCGTGGTGGCTAGGGGAGGATGGCGGGGCGAGGGAGTAGCCTGCCACGGTGGCCCCCAACCGTTCCAGCCAGCGGCATAGCCAGCTTCCCTTGAAGCCGGTGTGACCGGTCACCAAGACTCGGCGGTCTGCGTAGGTGCTGTCGAACTCGGAACTCATTCCCACAGTTTCCATGGTGCGTTGCCGGAGGCCCATTCCTCCTCCAGCCGCGTCTTGTCCCGGATCGTGTCCATGCACTGCCAGAAGCCCGGATGGCGGTAGGCGGCGAGTTGGCCATCGGCAGCCAGTCGCTCCAGGGCTACCGATTCGAGGCTGCACGCATCCCCGTCCAGGTAGTCGAACACGCCGGGCTCGAAGACCAGGAAGCCACCGTTGATCCAGCCCTCGCCCGACTGCGGCTTCTCGCTGAACCTGGCCACCAAGTCACCGTCGAATTCCAGGCCGCCAAACCGCGCGGGCGGGCGGACGGCGGTCACCGTCGCGATCTTGCCTTGTGCTCGGTGGCAGGCAAGCAGCGCGGCGATGTCCACGTTCCCCAGGCCATCCCCATAGGTCACCATAAAGGTGCCGTCCTGGAGGTGGGGTGCCAGGCGCAGGACGCGCCCGCCAGTATTGGTGGCGACGCCCGTGTCCATCAGGTGCAGGTCCCAATCCTCAGCCTGGGTTCCGTGGACGTCCACTTCGCCCGACCGCAGACCAATATGGAGACTTCCGTTCATGGCGTGGTAGTCGAGGAAGTAGTGTTTGATGTACTCGCCCTTGTAGCCCAGAGCGACATAGAAGTCCCGCAGGCCAGAGGCCGCATAGAGCTTCATGATGTGCCAGAGGATCGGGCGCCCGCCAATCTCAACCATCGGCTTGGGCCGGATCTCGGTCTCTTCGGCCAAACGCGTGCCCAGACCACCAGCCAGTATCACGGTCTTCATCGCGATGTGTACTCCGCCTTCCATGTCAGGACGTGCTCTTCTTCCTGCCCCAGGTGATGATGCGGTCCCCTTTGAGGGTCCGTCGCGAGAGGAAACTAAGGATGCCTTTGCGGATGCGCGCAAACGCTCTTTTGCCCGTGCGCACACCGCTGGATTGGACCCGGAGGACCTCCAGTCCGGCCTTCTCGTTGAACCGGCTCAGGGTCTGCGCGTTGAACAGGGAAACGTGGCCGCTGGGGGCAAGGAGCTTCCATGCCAGGCCGATTTCCTCGCGGGTGTAGCAGTCGAAGTTGACGGTCTTGGTGTAGACGATGCCGCCGGGCTTGAGGACGCGGGCGATGGCTGCCATCGCCGAGCTTGGGCTGGGGATGTGCTCGAACACGGCGTTGGAGTAGACCACGTCAAAGGAGTTTTCGGGGAGATCGGCTTCCTCAAGGGTGCCGGTGACCGCGTCCAGGGCGCAGTCGTTCCGGGCGTGCTCGGCGCAGGCATCTACGGGCTCGACGCCGGTGCCCGTCCAGCCCAGTTCGCGGGCCCGGTGCAGGAAGCCTCCGACATTGCAGCCCACCTCCAACAGACGGCCCTCCCCGAAATAGGGGCGCAGGGCGCGCAAGTCCTTTGCATAGAGGCGCTGGAGTCTGACGGAGTAGTTGGTGTCTATGTACCGTTGCAGGGCTTGCTCGAAGAAGTCCCGGTTGCTGTCTTCGGCCAGCTCAAGCTCCGGCCACGTATAGACGAACTGGCAGTCTGGGCAACGGACATAGGCGCCGCCGTCCTTCTCCAGGACGGT